>NZ_BAAHWV010000040.1:0-23520 GCF_054601255.1 Viscerimonas tarda
TATATTTTCCTGAAGAAATTGCAGACCCTGTGTAGCCATATTGAATAGATAATGAAATATCAGAAATTGTATTCCACTCCCAACTATTAGGCACTTCAAAAGGTATGTTCTCATAATGGGATTTATCAAAAGAATACTAAACATTATCAATCTGATTAATAATCAAATAACCCTCTTTCTCATCTGCCATACAAAATTATATTCCACGATAAAACACAAGACCAAGCTCCGTTTCCGGCAAAAATCTTCCTTTTTCGTTCCTTAAAAGCGTATTTTTGCCGAAAGTCTTGTTGATTTATCGCTTCATATTGAAGGTGTATAGCAGTTGAGAAAGAGATAGAAAATTCAAACTCTTGATGACTTATGACGCCAAAGTAGGACATCTCTTCGCCAATTTCGGACAAGGCAGGAAATTCTTTGGTGGTTCATTATCTTTGGTATAACTTTGCTTTGACATTCATTGATAAAGTAAGATTGTATGCGAAAAATTACTTATATAAACCTATCCCATCGGGAGGCAAACACCCGGATTTGGAATTTTCTGATTGAGAAATACAAGTCTATCAAACAGCATAATGTGCCAATGGCATATTTGTGGCTGGTTGTAGCCTGTATCGCTTTCGGATTCATTGCCGTTTTCGGTTGGTTTGCTTATCTTACCGTGTTTTTTCAAGATATACGTTTTACGCCTCACTATCTGCGAACTGTTATCCGGCACAATCAAATGACAATTTCTCAAGTCAATGACTACCTTAATTCACAGGTGTTTAAATACAAAACGAGTTTATCACATGGGCATTTCTCTCTCAAAGGACAAAGCCGTATCGAAGCAACGTTCGAGTTGCTGTACAAAGAATTCAGATTGCCGGACAACAGCGATGCGCAAGTCATATCCCATATTGATGAAGTAAAACAGATTGTCATTGAAGGAAATACTGAAATTAAAACAGTTTCGGCATACACGAATCTAAAATCGGTTGAAGAGCAAAAGGAATTGGAACGCATACAAAGATTGAAGGAGGAACAGGCACAAAGAAAGACCTCGGCTAACAATCGCAACAAAGGAAGAATGTTAAGCTCTTTTGAATCGGCTTTGTCGGACGAACAACTGAACAAGCTGACCAACTGCTGTAACGCCATACCTATATTTACTCGTGATATTGAAACGTATGAACTAAAAGAAGTACTCGTAGGCTCACAGACAAAGCCTTTGCAATTGGATGTAAATAAACACATCGCCCTACTTTTTAACCAATTAAGCGAACATAAACTGATATGCAAAACATGGATGAGTGTCGCCGAAAGAAACCAATGTTTCCTGTCTAAAAAAGAGAAACTAATAGTATCCAAAGACTTGTCTTCCGCCTTGTCTGCCTCTTCCACTATCAAATTGGAAGTAGAAGAAGATATTAACAAATGGGTTAAAGCCATCGTAGAGCAGAAATAATACATCCTCAATACACTTGAATGAGCCTGAGATTATATTAATCTTGGGCTTTTTTATTGTCCACAATTCTCAAAACATTGGCGGTTAATACGAATACATTGGCGGACAATCTTTCTGTTGCTTGGATGATATTCCTTTGCGCTCGAAAGGTAGTCGCGACACCTGATTGTATCATTAATAAAAATTATTCGTATGGAAAATAATGTATTGGAAAAGCGTCTGGAAAAGATTGAGAATTTGCTTCTCGGACAAAAAGATGTGTTCACTTTCGATGAATGCTGCGGGTACACAGGTATATCAAAGACCTATATGTACAAACTAACATGTACAAGCAAGATACCCCATTTCAAGCCTCACGGCAAGACAATCTATTTCAGCAAGGAAGAAATAGACAAGTGGCTGATGCAAAATCCGGTGAAAACAGCAGGGCAAATCGAACAGGAAGCAGCGACGTATGTAGTAACAGGTCATCGAAAACGGTAAGCCATGAACTACATCGAACTGATAAATAACTTTTGGCTGATTGACGAACAGAAAGGGTTCAATGGACATGAAACACGGTTGTACTTCTTTCTGCTTTGCTTAGGCAATCGCTTGTTTTGGAAAATGGAATGGCTCGAGTACGGAGACGATAAGATGCAGGCTTATATCGGGATTTCGGCTGCTACCTTGCGTACTTCTCGGAACAAACTAAAGGCAGCATCCCTTATTGACTTCGTTGTCGGAGGGCAGGAATATAGGACAAAGACAAGGTATAAGATTTTAACACCTAATCCGACACCTTGTCATGGCTCTATACCTTATAGTAAAACAAATACAAAAACAAACACTTTTAAAACAGTTAAGAATGAAAGATTTTCAAAGAGAGAATTTGTTGCCTCCGGGAGTGATTTTGACTAATAAGCTCGATTTGTGCATGGAGACCATAAAAGCCCGCTTTGCCGGTGAAAAAAAAATAAATGAGTCGTTACGATTTCCTTTTCCGTTTGAGTACGAGGAGTATAAACTGTTGCTGGCTCAAAGTGCCAACGTTATTTTGGAACAACGGCGAGAAAAACAGTCGTTTGTGTTTGATGAAAAGAATGAGTCGGTCATTCGGCAACTTTTCTTCTACCTGACATTAGACGACCATTTTTTCGGCGACCCGCAAAAAGGTATAATGCTTGTAGGAAAATACGGTTGTGGAAAAACGCTCATTATGCAAGCCATGGCGGAGATGTATAACTCCGTGATTCATTCCTTGCACCTGCAACGACCACTGCTGAAATTTCTCAAATCGTCCGAATTGCTGGATTTATTGAAAGAGAAGTCCATCAAAAGTTTTTCCCAACAACCGCTTGTCATTGATGAGTTTGGGCGGGAGCCGAAACAAATCATGGATTTCGGCAACTTGCGAAGTCCGATGATTGAACTATTGTGCAAGCGATACGATACCGGAGCATGGACACATGGAGTAAGTAACTTCACTTTGGAAACGCTTGGTTCCGAAAATCTTTACGGGCAAATGACTGGCGACCGATTGAAATCCATGTTCAATTTTATTGAACTCAAAGGCGAAAGCCGGAGAAAATAAACCGATTTATGAATCGGGAAGTGAATATACGAAAGCAGATATTTCTAACATTGCAAGATGTCAGTTTGTATAAACAAACTGCTCTTGCACCGCTTCCGCTCCCCACTTCCGTTAAAGAATGATGAAGCATGAATAAAACAGAAATGATAATCATGAGATGCTCGGTTTCGGAGAAAAGCATCATCTCCCGCATGGCAGAAAAATGCGGCATGGGCATATCCGAGTATTGCCGACAACAAGCAATGCAGGGCGAAGTTTGGGCGATACCCAAACTGTCGTCCGAGGAGGTGGAGTATTTTCATCTGCTGAAAGCGTATTGTGTAAACTTTAACCGGATTGCCAATTTGATTCGGAATAAAGACCTATCGTTGTTGGATGCTATTCGGGAGCTTGTAAGCAATCTCACCCAATTACAAAAGCGGATTATATGATAGCCAAGGCAAAAGCAATAGCACACGGAAGTAGAGCTATCGAATACGCAATGCGCGAATCCAAAAAAGGCGACCTGATTGCATCGAACTTGATTCAGGATGAAACACCGGATAAAATCTATCAGGAATTTGTGGAGGCACAAAAGTACAACAGTCGTTGCAAGAACAAATTTATCCGAATCGAAATTGGCATTGCTCCACAGGATGAAGCAAAGTTAACGGACAAGGAGCTATCCAAAATCTGTTGGGAGTTCAGTCGGAAATTCGGGTTTGGCAATCATCAATGGATAGCCTGCACCCATCGGGACACCGACAACCTGCATTTACACATGATAGTAAACCGGATGAGCATAGACAATAAAGTCTATCAAACGGATTTTATCAGTAAACGAGCCGGAAAGATTGCTGAAGAAATCAGCCGTCAAATGGGATTGACCATCGCCAATGAGGTACAGCGAAAAGAAAAATATCGCCCTGACGTGATGTTCTTTGAGCGGATGATGGCGCGAACTCGAATGGAACAGGCGGCAATAGCTGTTTTGAAAACCCGCCCGAAATCACTCAAGGATTTCACAAACGGGATGCAAAAGCGGGGAGTAACCGTTACAGAAGCCAAGAACAAGAAGGGAAATACCTACGGGCTTCGGTTTTCCGGTGACGACCAGACGTTCAAGGCTTCGCAAATTGGCAAAGAGTTTGGATACAGGACACTATTGAATACTTTCTCTGAAAACAGGCAGGAGGAGTATCAGGCAATGCATCAGGAGAATAATCAGTCCGTAGATTTGGGAGCAGCCATTGCAGGTGGTGTATTAGCCGGTATCGGCTCTATAGGCTCCATGCTACCTTTGGATTGTGCAAATCCGGATGATTACAATCCAAGCCTATCAGAGGAAGAAAAAAGAAAACGTAAACTTAAAAAGAAAAGAAGATATGGCAGACAATTCTAAAAACAATCCCCGTAATCATTCAGTCCACGATGCGATGATGGCTGAAATAATCGTAAAGGAACTGGGGAAGTTCAGTAATTCGCATGAGTTGATAATGGAGAGTACCCAAAAGATTCTTTCCCGATATGATGACATTGGCATCCTGATTGAAAAGATGGAGCAGCGAGACCAAATCATTGCCAAGTGCATCAAAGACCTCCAGCTATCGACAGACGATTACCTAAAGCTCACAGAGCTATCCATGGATATGGCTAAAGAACTAAAGGAAGCCAACGAACAAGGTATCGGCATCGAGCAGGGTTCATTGGATAAAGTCATCGCTGCCGTTCAGAAAGCCAATGAGCCGATAAGGGAACATATCCGATGGCTGACGTATGGAGTAGGTGCAGCAATAGGAGTTTTGCTCATCCTTTCTTTGATGTTTTAAGGGGAACTTTTTACACTCTTTTTACACCCTGCTAAAACACAAATAGCTGATTTTCAATTGAAAATCAGCTATTCAGGGTACCCAGAGCCGGGGGTGAGATAATAAAAATACAGCTAAATACAACTAATTATTGCACATATCATTTTCGATATAAATAACTGTATATTAAATATATGAATACAATATTTCTTTTATTTGAATTTAATCATATTGAATTATTTTTGACATGTGTGGGGAAAATGTGGGGAAAATTTTCTACCTTTGTTGCAGCATTTTAAAGCGTACTTTTATGAAGGTAACATTTATAGTCAAAAAAGAAGCCAAACGGCACGATATTGATTCTAAGGCAACAATTTACGTGCGGTTGAGAGATGGCAGGAGTTTCGATTCCGTTACGCCAACCGAACTTTTTATTAACCCCAATTTATGGGATGATAAAGACGAGCAGGTTAAGAGTAAAGTCGTTTGCCCCTACGAACTACGCGACGAAATTGATAATGGGGTTCGCAATTTAAAATCCTATATCGAAAAAGAGTACCGGCTCATTGAAAAAGAAAATCTAACCAAAGATTGGTTGAAAACCACTGTGGATAGGTATTATAACCCCAAGAAATATTTTGTGCCGGAAGCGATTGAAGTAAAACCGACTTTTCAGCAACTGTTGGACGAGTTCCTGCTCAAACACAAACTTTCAGAGGTTCGGAAGAAAAACTTCCGTGTTATTTGTCGTGCGATGATGCGCTACGAATTGTTTGTCAGGGCAACCAAACGTGGACAAAAGGCGTTTGCGTTGGATATTGATACTGTTACTGCTGATACTTTACATGATATGTGGGATTTTTTTGAAAACGAACATCTATATTTTGAAAAATATCTGGCAATTTACGAACAGATACCGGAAAAGCGCACTCCACAACCAAGAGGTAAAAACACATTGATTGATTGCTTTTGTCGAATCCGCACATTCTTTTTGTGGTGCCATGAAAAGAAAAAGACAACTAATAGACCGTTCGACCAATTCCGAATCGACGAATGTACCTACGGAACGCCGGTCTATATCACACTTCAGGAACGAGACAAGTTATTTGAAAAAGACCTGTCGGCAAGTCCACAATTGGAAGTCCAACGCGATATTTTTGTTTTTCAGAGCCTTATCGGTTGTCGCGTTGGTGATTTGTATCGAATGACTAAAAGCAATATTGTTAATGGCGCGATTGAGTATATCCCCCGAAAAACCAAAGAAGGTAATCCGATAACTGTCCGCGTTCCGTTGAATGACAAAGCGAAAGCGATATTGGACAAGTACAAGGATTGCGATGGCAATAAACTGTTGCCGTTTATTTCGGAGCAAAAATACAATGATGCAATAAAAAAAGCGTTTAAATTAGCTAAAATAGACAGGATTGTTACTATTCTCGACCCACTAACCAACGAAGAAGTAAAGAAACCTCTATATGAAGTAGCGAGTAGCCACATGGCGCGACGAACTTTTATCGGGAACATATATAAGAAAGTAAAAGACCCGAATTTGGTTGGCGCTTTGAGTGGACATAAAGAAGGAAGTAAAGCTTTCAACCGATACAGGGAGATTGACGAAGATATGAAAAAGGAATTGGTCAGCATGCTGGATTAGATAAAATTGGAAATGTTGATTACCTTTGTAGTCTAAATTTAGATTATGGAAGAAGGCAAATTATTGGATAAAAAATCGTTGCGTTTTCTGCAAGGCAAAAACACCGATTGGAACGAATTGGCGAAAGATTGTATTTCGTTTGCCAATGCGCATGGCGGCAATATCTTAATCGGAATAGAAGACGGTGATGATTTACCGCCTGAAAATCAAAAAATTGGCGACAATATAATCCTTGAAACTATCCATAAAAAGATTTCAGAGAAGTCTGTCAATGTTGCCGTTGCAGTAACGCTTGAAACTGCAACGAATAATGCAAAATATATCCGAATCAACGTATCAAGAAATGTAAATTCGCTTGCATCTACTACCGATGGGAAATATTATATCAGAGTTGCAGATGCTTGCAAACCGGTTATGCCCGAAGATATTGCCCGAGTTGCCGCCGATAAAAATGCTTTTGTTTGGGAAGAACTGACCACGATGCACATTGAAAAATCCCAAGTCGATGAAAAGAAAAAAGCGAATTTTCTGCATGATGTAAGAACGTCTAAACGTGTAAGTGATTTTGTCAAAGCAAAATCCGATGAGGAACTTCTTGATTATTACGGATTTCAGAAAAATGGCTATTTGACCAATCTTGGAATTTTGTGGATTGGACAACGGAATGACCGTTCGTCGTTACAGTTTGCTCCAATTATTCAGGTTATTCGCCATAACGAAAGAGAGGAAAAGGTGTGGAAAACAATGTTGAACGATTTTTATCTGAATCCGAAAGAAATCTTGGATAAGATAATTCACGATATTCCTGATTGGCAGGAAAGTATCGAAATTCCGGACGGCATTTACCGGAAAAACATTCATTTCTATCCCGAAGAAGTTATTAGAGAGTTGTGTACCAATGCTTTGGTGCATAAAACATATACCGCAAGGGGTGATATTTTTATAAATATTTATCAGGACAGATTAGAAATTCGCAATCCCGGTACATTGCCTTATGGCGTTACCCCAAAGAATATTCTATCAAAATCTATCCGAAGAAATGAGAATCTGTGTAAAGCCTTCTTTGATTTAGTTTTAATGGAAAGCGAAGGTAGCGGATATGATACGGTTTATGCAAAATTGTTGGAAACAGGAAAATCTTTACCGATTGTAGATGAAGACGACGATAGTGTAACCGTTACTATTGCAAAAGATTTTGTCAATCGCGATATTATCCGGCTGATGAATAAGGTAAAAAATGAATTTCCATTAAAACAGAAAGAAATAATTACTTTAGGACTATTGGCTCAACAGGCTTATACGGCTACAGAATTATCTAAACTTCTGAATCAAGACGAGGAAAAGAGTTTAAGAAGTTGGTTGGGTGACTTGGTTGAATATGGTTTGGTAGTGAAGACAGGAGAGGGTAAAGGGACTGTATATGAGATAAACAACAAAATTGTTCAACAGCCTGAATTTAAGGGGAAAGACGACAAAAAGAAAGTGAAGGATTATAAGTTGGAAGAATTAATCTACAAAGATTTAATTTCTTATCCCAATAGTTCTTTTGGCGAAATTCACAATAGAATAGGATTGGACATAAATAAAAATACCATTCGTTGGATTTTGAAGCAATTGGTTGATAGTAATAAATTGGAAGTAACAGGTGCAAACAGATGGGCAAGATATTCTATTGCGAAAAATCCGCAAGAAAATCAATAGATTGCAATAGAAACCCTGCAATAAATTGCAATAGAAATGGTAAAAAAGTCTTCTTTGAAAGTTACATTGCTGAATATTAGATTTATAATAAAATATTTTTATTGCGAAAAATCTGCGAGAAAACACTTGTATGCTTTATAAAATGCTCAATATAGCTTATGGGACAACAGGAATACAATAACTTCAAGCAACGCCTGAAAGAATGGAAAGAAACCCATCCGGAGGAATACAACCTGTTCGAGGAAGAAATGAACGGTCGGGATGCTGTTGGCTATCAAAAGATTTTGAATCTGGCCGTTACTCTTGTTCCTGCATATCAAAAGTTTATCAATCAGAAAGCGAATCAGGGAACTTTTGATGATATTTCCGAAATTGAAAACCTGTTCACAGAAAACCAATTAACCCAAACATTACTCAACGAATTTGAAAATCCAGATAAAAACACCATCATTCCCGCAATGCTCTACTGGCTTTACTTCGGACAAAGCTTTGAACGCATGGTAGAAAAAGGAGAAGAATTACGCAAGATGCTGGACATTAGTTATATCAGGAAATTCCTTATCAAATCTACCATCCGTTTACTTAGAAACAAATCCATCAGCTTGGGACTTCGCGCCAAATCAGACTGGGAAAAGCATTATCTACTGATGAAAGAAGTAGATGATAGTGAAGTTCTTGATTTGGATATAGATGCAAAAATAAACACATCATTTGCTAAACCAAAAAATAACAAAGAATTATCATTGGAAGACATGATAATGGTTGGCGATGAAAAGAAAGAAATACTCTTAACCAAAATCAGGGATTACATCCGGCAGGGGACAAAAGGCAAGAAAATCGCATGGATGATTCTTGCTTTAAGACAATTAGGTTATATTCCCAATACCACATCCGACCGGCATTTGTTCAATGCGATTCGTGAAAAATTCGGATTAGACATCGGTTCGGACAAAGGTATTTATGCTTACCTTGACCCTTCTGTACAGAAGTATGACCGTCCCGAAATCGAAGCTTTGATGAACTACTTCAAGCTAAATTAGATTCAAATTGATTCAATTCCGTTGAAACTTTTTCTGTGTAAGAATGTGAACTTTTCCTGTTGATTATTCGGATAAATTTCGTATATTTTTGTAGCCGCTTTCCACTATTCGGATAGCGGCTTTCTTTTTTTGTATGCCTGCCGGAAAAGAAAGTTTCATACCGTCAGGCGTATGTAGTGTATGAAAAATCTATTATCAATTATCCAAGACAAAAAAGCCAGCATCAAATTGGAAGTAAGCGGGGAAGATTTATTGGAGTTTTCCAACGATTTGATAAACAGGGCAAAATCGGAATTATCAACAGAGATAACCGAAGCACGGAAAGAACGATACCTCACCCGCAGTGAAGTAAAGGAAATTTGTGGTGTTTGCGATGCTACTTTGTGGCACTGGAATAAAAAGAACTACCTGAAAGCTATCAAAGTGGGGAGCAAAGTACGTTACCGAATGTCGGATGTCAGGCGGATTTTGGAAAGTAACCAAGAAAACCTCTAATCCCATGAAAGAAGGAAACAAGGATTCGGGACTGTACATCCGCGTGGGTACAACCCTCTATAAGATTGTACGCCGCCCTCTGATGAGCGGTGATTTTATAGAGGAACGCCGTGTGTGGAACTATGAGACCCTCCGACAAGACCACTCGAAAGACTTCATTTCCCGGATTGAGAAGTACGACGGCTTTTGCTCTGTCCCCGACCACATTAGTTATCAGCGCAGCATCGGCACATTCTTGAATCAGTATGAGCCGATTCCGTATCAACCTGCACAAGGGAATTATCCTTTAACACTTGAATTTCTTCGGCATATTTTCCACGAACAGTTAGAGATGGGTTTGGATTACCTGCAATTGCTTTATCTCAAGCCATTGACTAAACTTCCTATTATTCTTTTGGTTTCCAATGAACGAAACACAGGTAAAACTACTTTTTTGAATTTTCTGAAAGCCATCTTTGCCGGAAACATGACATTCAACACCAACGAGGATTTTC
The DNA here is from genome assembly GCF_054601255.1 of Viscerimonas tarda. Taxonomy (NCBI): domain Bacteria; kingdom Pseudomonadati; phylum Bacteroidota; class Bacteroidia; order Bacteroidales; family Dysgonomonadaceae; genus Viscerimonas; species Viscerimonas tarda. The sequence continues at coordinate 10,192 of NZ_BAAHWV010000040.1, forward strand.
ACAGTCAATTCAATTCCGATTGGGCGAACAAGTTGATTGTCGGCGTCGATGAAGCTTTGCTTGACCGCAGGGAAGATTCCGAACGTATCAAGAATTTGAGTACTGCCTTGTCCTACAAGGCGGAAGCCAAAGGCAAAGACCGTCAGGAAGTAGAATTTTTTGCCAAATTTGTTTTGTGTTCCAACAATGAAACCTGTCCGATTATCGTAGAAAAAGGCGAAACGCGCTATTGGGTGCGAAAAATACATCCGCTTACTCAAACAAATGTCAATATGTTGGATAATCTGAAAAGGGAAATTCCGCAATTTCTGAATTTTCTTTTACACAGGGAATTAAGCACAAAGAAAGAATCCCGCATGTGGTTCAGGCATGATTTGTTGATTACCGATGCTTTGCGCCGGATTATTACACATAATCGGGGAAAAGTGGAAAACGAAATGATTCATATCATTTCAGACCTGATGCAGATACAGCAAGCGGAAGAATACCTGTTTTCCGTCAATGACCTGTTTGATATGGTCAGGCGGACAGCCATTTCGACCGATATCCATCAAATCCGAAAAATATTGCAGGACAAATGGCAGCTTCAACCCAAGCCACCGACTTATTATACGGCTTGCATATTCGGTTGCAACGGCGAAATTCTATCCTTATCTGGCAAAACGGCAAGAGTGTATTGCATCTCGAAAAAGCAACTGGACGGGATTATGTCAGAATGTTAGAAGTTTATTATAATTTATTGATTTACAGCAAATAATAAGCCTTACAAAGTTCCAACAAATCTCTTACAATCCAACAAATGATAAAACGAACAAAAATATCGAGCTTGTAAGAAGGATGTAAGATGGATAAATCGCTAATAAACAATGATTAAACAAATATTTCTAACAATATTACGAATTTTAGGGGTTTTCCCTTGAAAAGAAAAAATAATAAGTTAAACACAGCATTATGAATAAGTTAAATAAAATATCAATAAAACAGTATTTGGCAAAAGTGAATATTTATCCGGTAAAGGATTACAGACATTACGGCATGTATCACTGTCCGTTCCGTAACGACCATAACGCAAGTTTCAAAGTCGATTACAATAAAAACGTATGGCATGACTTCGGAACAAACGAAGGCGGGACAATGATTGACCTTGTAATGAAAATGGAAAATTATTCATTTCATGAAGCTGCAACCAAATTGGAAAAAGAATATAGAATGAATCCCGATTCATTTTCTTTTCATGGGAATACTGTTTCCAATGAGATAAAAAACGATGAACCGACAACGACTATTCAAAACATCATCCCGATTATCCATCCGAAATTAGTCGCATGGCTTCAGGAAAGAAAGATTGATTTGGACTTGACAAACCGCTATTGTAAGGAAATTCACTATCGGATAAATGACAAAAACTATTTTTCAGTTGGGTTCAGGAACGACAAGGGCGGATATGAATTGAGCAGTCCGCCAAATTTCAAAAGTTGTATTTCGCCGAAAGACATTACAACTATTCGGAATAATAGCAACACATGTTTGATTTTTGAAGGCTTCTGGGATTTTCTTTCTTACCTTACGATTCAAAAAATCGAAAAGACCAAGCACAATGTCGCCGTTCTCAACTCGGTTGCCAATATTCAAAAAGCAATGGATTTTCTGAAATCGCACAAAGAAATTTACACTTATCTGGATAACGATGATGCAGGACAAAAGGCAAACGAGTTGATTCAGTCGGCAGACTCTACTGTGTATAATCGTTCGACAAAGTACGCAGAGCATAAAGACTTGAACGATTATTTGCGTCAAAAACCGATGGTAAAACCGGAAGTGAAAAAGAAAAAAACGGGTTTGAAACTATGATTATTTACAAACGGATGATAACGACAGGCTATACCTGTTTTTCAACGGAGCAAGTTTATGTTTCGAGTGCATCGAAACGGTGAATTATCCCGCTGGTCTCCATTCAAAACTTGTACAAATATGATAAAAGATAAAACAGGCGGGCGACCGAAATTAAGTCCCACCGAAAAACTGAAATACCGGATAGCGGTCAATCTTTGCACGAAGGATTATTACGCTCTGAAAGCGAAAGCCGCCCAAGCAGGAATGACCTGTACCGAAGTTGCGCGGCAGGCAATCATCGGTTGCCAAATCCGCCAACGATTGACACCCGAACAAATGGACTGTATCCGCAAAATATCAGGAATTGGAAACAACCTGAATCAGATTACCCGAAAGGCAAACACCGAAGGTTATTCCAATGTCCGAAGCGAATACCTCTATTTGGCAGATAAAATTGATAACGCATTAACTCTTTTGGAAAATGGTAGCAAAGATAGTTAAAGGGAAAGGTTTCAAGGGCGTAATCAATTACGTTCTCGACAAAGCCAAGCAAACGGAATTAATTGCAGCGGAGGGTGTTCGTCTGAAAAGTAAAGAATCCATTATCCGCAGTTTTATAGTTCAAAGCGGATTAAATCCGAAAGTATCCAAAACGGTCGGTCATATCTCATTGGATTTTTCGGCACAGGACAAGGAAAAACTGACCAATGCGAAAATGGTACAAATTGCGACCGAGTACATGACAAAAATGGGAATTACAAACACGCAATACATTATCGGCAGGCATTACGACAAGGAACATCCACATGTCCACATCATTTTCAACAGGATAGATAATAACGGCAAAACGATTTCAGACAAAAACGACCGTTACCACAGTGAGAAAATTTGTAAGGAGATGACCGAAAAGCATGGATTGTATTTTGCACAAGGAAAAGAAAATGTAAAACGGTATCGCTTGAAAGAGCCGGATAAAACGAAATACGAAATTTTCGATGCCTTGAAAGCAGCAGTATCCAAATGCAGGAATTGGAATGAACTGAAAAAGGAACTTCAAAAACAGGGTATTGCAATATCTTTCAAATATAAGGGTAATACGGACGAGGTTCAGGGAGTAATGTTCCAAAAGAACGGATACACGTTCAACGGCTCAAAGATTGACAGGCAATTCAGTTACAGCAAGATTGATTTCCAACTGAAACAGAATGACAGAGAACAAAATATTCAACTTACAAACAATCATTCCCAAAATCAATCTTCCGTCTTGGAAAATGTCGGTTCTGTTTTGGGTGGGTTATTTGATATTCAACCGTCGGGAATGGATTATGACCTCGATGAGGCAGAATTATTAAAACAGCACAAGCCCAAGAAGAAAAAGAAAAGAGGATATCATTTATAAATCATTAAAAAACAAAATAATATGAGTAATAATAAAATGAATACTTCCGAAGTATTCGCAATGTTTGAAACAATAAACAACAAATTGGATAAACGTACAGACAAGCCGACAGAGCCGGCACATGTTGATATGACAGCCGTAAATGCGATGACAGAGCGATTGGAAGATATGATAGAAGAAGTTAGGAAGCCGTCCGTAGTCGAACATCAACACCGCCATACGATTGACATTCATTCCAACTGGTTTTTCCTTTCATGGATAGCATTGGCTGTAATCGTGCTTGGTTCGTTTTGGACAATTGCTAACCAACGGCAAACGATTAGCCAATACAGGGACAATGATTTGAAATACAGGTATATCAAGATGCAAGGGCAAAGCAATGATGACAATCTTTATCGGTTGGAACGGCAATTCAAATATAACGATAGTATCAAAATTATTCGCAAGCAAGTAGAAAAATATGAGAAATTGGTTAAGGAACAAGCGAAAAGGATAGAAAGGGCAAAGCGGAATGCTGGAGAATTGGAAAAATTGCAGAGAGAAGTAGGAAAACTTAAAAATTAATAGTCTGACAATAAATTATATATAAGTTGTTTGCGTTTTGTTTGGAATTTTGGACTTTTTTTATTATGGATTTTTTTCGTAACTTTGCCACCCCTAAATTAGTATTATTATATTTAAATGATAGGAATAGACATATTTTCTGGTGCAGGCGGTTTAAGTCTCGGTGCTGAATGGGCTGGGATAGAAGTTTTATGTGCTATTGAAAAGGATTGTCATTCTGCAAAAACATATAAAACAAACCACCCTAACACAAATATTATAATATCTGATATACAGAATATTAACCCCAATGAGATAGCGAAGAAAGGAGATGTATTCATTCTTTTCGGAGGCCCTCCATGTCAAGGATTCTCTACGTCCAACAGGAAAACACGAAACGATGACAATGCCAATAATTCTCTATTTCGAGAATTTTTGCGATTCACGACTGAATTGTATCCCGAATGGATTTTGTTTGAAAACGTAGAAGGAATTGTCAATTATAACAAAGGGCGAATAGTGGAAAATATCAAACGGTCTTTCAGTGATTTAGGCTATTCAATCTCTGATGGAATATTGTACGCTTCGGATTATGGTGTTCCACAGCATAGAAATAGATTTTTCATAGTTGGAAACCGGAAAAATATTCCTTTCGTATTTCCTGAAAAGATGAAGGATATTATTAGTGTAGGGGAAGCAATTAATGATTTACCGCTTCTAAATAATGGAGATATTTTTGAACAGTTACCATATAGAAAAGATATTAAACCAAGTTCTTACGCTAAGATAATGCGTAAAAATTCAAAATTTTCAACTCAAAATATAATTTCAAGAAATTTTGATTATGTAATTGAGCGCTACAAATACATTAAGCCTGGACAAAATTGGAGAGCGATTCCCGAGCATTTAATGGCAAATTACAAAAATAAAAATAATTGTCATAGTGGAATTTATAAAAGATTGAAAATTGATGAACCTTCTGTTGTTATTTCCAATTATCGAAAGAATATGTTAATACATCCTATTCAAGATAGGGGTTTGTCAGTTCGTGAAGCAGCTCGATTACAAAGTTTTCCTGATAGTTTTATTTTTGAGGGAAGCATTCATTATATTCAGCAGCAAATCGGAAATGCTGTTCCTCCTTTGTTAGCTAAAGCGATTTTTGAACAAATATTAAAATTAGATAAACAACTATGAACTTACAGCAAGGAACATTACAAGATTGGTTTTATAATCAGGAACAGTATCTTAATCTTTTTCCAGATAAAAAGAATTATGTTTCTTACTATAAATCATTTAAAGATTTTTTAGACAGAGAAATACATCCGCATATTGGAACTGTAATGAGTAGAGAGAATCCCGTAATATTCTTAAACGATCACAGTGCAAAGCATGTTGATATGGTTATAGAAAAAGCATCCTACCTTTTACTTGGTTTAGAGGAATCTATTGCCATTAGCCCATATGAAACCTTTATGCTATTAACAGCAATCCAGATACACGATGCAGGACACATTGTAAATGCCAACAGAGATACTCATGCGGAAGATTCAAAAAAATTAGTTCAAGAACTCGACAATAAAAACATAACAACTTGGGAAAAGAAAATAATCTTAGATATTGCAAAAGCTCATTCAGGGAAAGATGATTTGATTGGTAAACAAAAATTGTCAGATGGGAATGGTGTAGATAAGATTAGATACAGATTGTTGTCTGCTATTCTTCGTATGGCAGACGAACTTGCAGATGGTAGGGCAAGGGCAGCTAACTATCTCTTATCTGAAGGAAGAATACCTCCGTCCAGTGAAATTTATCATGCCTTTTCATCTTGTTTGGAAAAGTTTAATGTATCAGCGGAAAGTCACGAAATCACAATGATATTTAGTTTAAATAAAGAGCAGAGTATAAAATTATATAAAAAGTCAAAGAGTGAAACTGAATTAGAAGAACTATTTCTTATAAATGAGATTTATAAACGGACTCTGAAGACATTTAATGAATGCTTATATTACAATCGCTTCGTTCCTGAAAATATGAGGATATCATCTGTTAGTGTCGAGATAAATCTTTTGGAAGCAGAGTCAATAGAATCTTTTTTCGAACCAATAAAATATCGTATAGAAGAAAGAGGTTATCCAATACTATCATCAAATGATATTTTCGAAATATGTAAAGAGAGCTTGGTTAATAGTGCTGGAGAAAATATAGATGGACAATATATTGCTAATCAGATAAATAATCAATTATTATGCAAGAAAAAATAAATCCTTTTGAAATTAAAACCCCTGAACAAATTTCGGCTCAGGATATAGTTGATTTATTTGTCGATGTTTTCACTGACTTTAATCAAGTTTTAGAAAAAGGTCATACTTTCTTGAATGGACCAAGAGGTTCGGGTAAAAGTATGATGTTTAGATATATTATGCCTGATTGTCAGATTATTGCCAAGAATAAAGAAGTTAACTCATTAGATTTCTTTTCATTATACGTCCCTATAAAATTGACAGATATTAATATTCCTGATTTAGGGCGACTTGAAAATCACGCTGAGTATATATTGAATGAACATTTATTGGCAACCTATGTCCTTTCAAAATCAATAGAATCAATAATAAATGTTTTTGATGAAAAACTAAATCAATATTCCTCTGAAATTGAGAAATTTTATAAGGAAGATTTTTTGCGATTGGTATCATATTCTGGATATAAGATTTCAGAATATACGAGTGATAAAGGCAAAGATTATTTCAGGCAAATGGCTGATATTGTTAGCAATATGACGAGAGAATGTACAAGATATTGCAAATCTATTGCATTATCAAAAAATATAGATGGTTATTATGGTTCAATAATAGACTTTATTGATTTTGTATATCCATTCTTATTGAAATTAAAGCAATTACCTTTCTTTGCAAAGGATAATCCATTCTTTGTTCTTATTGATGATGCAGGATATCTTAATTTACCACAAACAAAAGTTTTAAATACATGGGTTTCGTATAGAACAACGAAAGATGTTTGTTTTAAAATCTCTACACAATTGGATTATAAAACATATTTAACCACAAATGGAAAAAGGATTGATTCTCCGCACGACTATTCGGAGGTAAATATTTCAACTCGATATTCAAGTAACAAGAGTACATATAATGAACGAATAGAGCAAATCGTAAAACGAAGAATCAATAAATATTTAAACATTCCAATTGATGATGTCAATGTTAGATTTTTTTTCCCTGAAGACGGAAAGCAAAAGCAAGAAATTGCGGCACTTGCAGAAGAATTGAGGGAAAAACATAAAAATCCCGAAAAAGATTATGCTGCGAATGATGCCGCTAAAAGATATTCAGTGCCTGAATACATTAAAAGACAGCAGCAGCAACATCGTTCTGGGTTTAATTATAGTTATGCGGGGTTTGACCAATTAGTTGCAATATCATCTGGAATCATTCGACACTTTTTAGCCCCAGCTCAAGAAATGTACTCTGAATATATTTCAACAAATAAAGGACAAATTCCTGATTTTATCCCTGATTCAATTCAAGATAGTATAATAAAGAAATATTCAACGGAATTTCTTACTGTTGAATTTGATAAAATTCGTACTGATAATAGGAGTTCTCAAAAACATACGGATAATGCTGATATGTTGTATAATCTTGTCGATTCCTTAGGGCAGTTATTTCATAAAATCTTGGTCTCAGATTTAACAGAAAGAAGGGTGTTCTCTGTTGCATTAACAGATAGACCTAACGACCAACTAAGAGAAATACTTGATTTAGGAGAACAATACGGCTATTTGCATAAAAGTACGATTGGAAATAAGCAAGGAACAGGCAGAAATAGGCTTTATATTTTGAGTAGAATATTAGCTCCTAATTTCAAACTTGACCCTACAAGTTTTGCTGGCTATCAATTTATGAAAAGTGAAACATTAGCAATTGCATTAACTGATAGAGCAAAATTTCTAAGTTGCTTCTCAAAGAAAATTAATTCAACAAGTAGCAACAATGAACCACGTTTATTTGATAACATAGAAAATTTCTACAATGATGAAGACTATTAAACATTCAGAAATAAAGCAATCAATACAAGGATTTGACTTGTTTATTTGTAGTTCCAGTTTTGAACATAGATGCTTGGAAATTGCAAAGAATATTGATATGATGCAATTTAAAAATATTGTCATTTGTCATTTTGAGAATAACTATCCGGAAGCGGAACAAAATCTTATAAAATTGCAAGAAGTCTTCTGCCTGAGGGAAGACATAACAATGGCTAAAAATAATCCTTTGGCAAATTATGATAAATTATATGATTATTTCATGTCTTGTGATTTTAGTAATGTTTTATTTGATATTTCCACATTTACACGAGAAAACTTTTTGATGATTCTTCAGTTATTTAGGCAAGAACCATTCAAAGATAAAACATTAACATTGTGTTATAATCCATCGGATAAGTATTCCTCTGTCCCTGATAACGATATGGATAAATTGTGGTTATCTAAAGGTGTACAAAACATAAGAGCGGTTTTGGGGTATTCCGGAGATTTCTCTCCCATAAAGAAACTAATGCTTGTTGTATTAATCGGTTTTGAGGCAGAACGAGCACAAATTGTTATTAATAATTTTGAGCCTGTTTTACTGTATTTAGGGAAAGCGCCTGAATCAAAAAGTAAGAATACAGAAATAGCTAAAATAAACGAACATAATTTCAAAAAGTTGATAAATCTAAATCCCGATGCGAAACAATTTGAATTTTCATGTATAGATTTTCAACCAACGATAAAAGCATTAAGTGAAATAATAGAGCAGCATAAAAACGAATACAATATCGTCATAAGCCCGATGTGTAATAAAATATCTACTTTAGCTGTCGCATCAACTGTATTTAAATATCCAGAAGTGCAAATCTGTTACGCCTCAACAAATTTGTATAATATTGATGCGTATTCGACCCCTTCTGATTCTATTTGTTTGATTGAGTTTGATGAATTGTAATTGCATACTTACTCATTATCAAATGGAATGTTCATTGATATATGAAATATTTTTGCTCAATGTTATATTCATAGTCTTTGATTTATAGTCAATAATTCCCGACCTTTGCACCATGGAAATAAAGGCAGAGATAGGTCAACGCATAAAATTTATGAGAGAACAAGCATCTATGTCTCAGTTGTAAAATAAAATATATGGCTAATGAAGTTAAAATATATGATACAGTAAATACTGTTGATAGCAGCATTGTTGATGATTTCAAAACAATAATAAGGGAATCCAAAGAGAAATTTTCTTGTGAGCCTATCAAGATAAGTAATACCCATTTTAGGTTGGGTTCTAAAATTCACATAACGGATTTTTATTATGCAAAGCCATATTTTCAAGAGAGCAAAAATGCCTCAAATTATGCAAAAATCATTGCCAAAGATATTGAAAACAATCCTACGTTTAAAGATACTATAAACAAAAAAAGCAAAACGTTTCTATCAATAATTGGATATGGATTATATTCGGAATTATTAGTGAGTTATATTAAAGATGAGTTAATAAAAGATGCTTTAGAGATAAACACGAATACTGTGTCCGATACGGAAGATTTTAAATTCAATAAACCGGATAGCGAAATTTACGAAAACGTTGTTATAGTTGTTCCTATCGCTACTACTTTTTCTACTTCAATAAAAATGGAAAGAGTAATAAGACAAAAGTATAAAGAACAAGGGAAAGAAGGAATCAATATAATACAGCCATATTACAATATTTTGGCAGTTTTAGATAATACCTTTGATAAGTGGAATACCGGAGAGGAATTGCCGCCAATATTTACAAAATACGGTTGGGAAGATATTGATAAAACCAAGCAAATTATAACAACAAACGGTTTATCCCAAAACCAAAAAGTTAGACAAAGGTTTTATTTTCATCTTCCTACAAGTTGGCAAAGTATAGATGAGTGTGAAAAATGTTTTCCTGATGGAAATTCAGAATGTGAAAAAGGACATAAAGAATGCTTGAGGTGCAAAAAGTGTTGTGCGAAAAAAGAAATTCCTTTGTTTTATACTGACAATACTTCACTTACTCCAGAGTTGATAATAGATTCGCCCGTAGCACGGGTTATCAATAATAACCGCAAATTAGAAATAGATATAAGTCAAAAGCCTACTATTCGGTATGGGCATATCAAGCGAAATGAAAACCATTATCATTACTATTTCAATGACTATGCTGTGTGGGAAAATAATAAACAGAAGGTTGTAGAATGGCTTTCAACGCACACGACTGAAAAAGAAGACAGTAATAAATATGTTATTCTTGCACCAGGACATTTTTCCAACGCTGAATTTGTCGAAATGGTAAATAAGGTGGTTTTCAGTAACCAAGCAATCATAATTCATTACGACCCAACAATAAAAAATCCTCAACTATTTGATTATTATTACAAAATATCTCAATACGAAGAGGCAAATTTATATTATGTCGATGATGTCGTTACTTCCGGCTCAACCTTATGCGAAGCGGATTTATTAATAAAGCGTATCATAAAGCCTGAAAAGAAGTTTACCAAATGTTTCTTTTTTGTAAATCGTTCCGGCTTTTATGAAGATAAGGACATAAGAGGTGTGTGTGAAAAAATATATGCATTTGCAGATTTACATTTACCATATATAAAGTCCCAATATAATATTTGTCCGCTTTGTTCTGAGAAAAAAAAGTATGAGAAGCTGATTGAAAATTCATATCTGACACGAGTGAAACTTTACTTTATAGAAAAAATGAATAAACTCACAATATTGGAAATAAATGATTCAAAAATACCGAATGCTATTACTGACAAGAAAAAAACATCTATTCCTTTAAGGGTAGAGGCTAATCATAGAATCTATGAATTGTTTCAAGGAAAAGAAAACAAGGGGAAAAATACCGGATTTGAAGAATCATGTAAAGAAACTTTTGAGGACTGGTTTATAAATTATTTATTAACAAACACAACATCGCCATTTGAAACATCGTATTTTGAATCAAAAGAATCGTCTTGCTATAAAGAAGGGTGTATATTGTCGGAACGTGAGATAGCAGTATTAAAAAATCTTACCCAAACACCGTTTTATAATTATAAGAATATTCGCAAAAAAACTTTTAATTGGGTAATTGAACTATTAGAGGAAAAGGTTGACAAATGGAATGAAAACAACCAAATAACAAACGACTCTTTCAAAGAATTGAAATTTCTTATACGGCGGGCAACCCTCTTAAACTCCAACTATATTATATCATACAAACTATTGCATCTCATACAACAACTATACAAAAGTATTAAAGATGATGATTTGCGTGGTTTTTCAAAATTCTTTACAGCACAGGTTAATGAATTACTGCATAAAGATGAAGCCCGAAGCATAGAATTGAATATTAGGCTTAAATATTTTGAAGAAATACAAAACAATCCGCCGTTGTTTAAGCAATTAATCCGTATGCTTCGCGAAGAAAATGCAGCGGTTATACGGACTTTTGCAGAATTTTTTGAAAAAGAATGGAATAATTCTTCAGAAATAGAGCCTTCGTTTTCAGTTAAATCCATTGATATAGCTTTAGAAAATATTGAAGCAGAAATCAAAAAATGCTTGGTATCGTTTGAAGATAAATATTTGTACAAATTGATGCTTAAAATGATAAATAGTGAAAATGATTTGACAGAAAAAGAATTAAATGAGGTAACTAAATTTTTGACGTTAAGAATATTATTAAGGGATAGCATAAACGATAAAACAGACAATCTGCCGGATAGTGACCAAGAAAAGTTTTTCAGTCATTTATTTAACGGACTAAATGATATAGTTGGCTCTAATGGCTGTTTTGCCATTGTAAAGTACAAACAAAGTGAAGATGAGCCATACTATTTATTACACAATCAAGGTAATAATAATGATACCATTCACAATATTATGGGACTTTCTTTTCTTAATAATCTGTTGGCTGAAGGAAAAAGTCCTGCTAATGAGGGAAACAAACAAGATTCTATTTCAATTACCGAGTTTCACTATGACGGAAACAAATGGACAGATTTGTTTGATGATGAAACCAACAAAACTACTCAAGCATTATCCGGCTTTATACTTCCAAATAATAACAATCGTTTGTTACTGCTTCGGATAGACAATGATACAGTTGGAAAAGATAACAAAGGAGAATACCAAACAGAACACTATGGACAAGCATTGATAGGTTTTTATTATCACTGTGAAAATAAAGAACTGACTGATATAAAAAGAATCCGATATTTGTTACTACTGCGAAATGATATTAGCAAGTATCTGAAAAAAATCGTGGAAAAAAGCGGAACTTTTAGAGATTATGTAGAGAAAAAAGAAAATCAACGCAAGTTTGAAAAAATATATCTTGATTCTGACCACAGTTTTGGAAGTTATGAGATAGAGGACAAAATAGATTTAGATGAATTAGAAACTACAAACCTAATAAGTGTGTATAGAGCATATTTTTCTCATACAAATATGATTATAAATCACATATACAGTAATATTGAGCAAAATCATAAACTGACTCTGCTTGACATGGATTCTCTTCCTTTTGTAAAATTAGCAGATATATTTGATGAAAAAAATTTATCTTTAATACAAAAGGGATTTAGAGATAAAGTTATTGGTCACTGTTGGGAGGGAAAATTGGTAATAAATACTAGCTTTTCTGATACAGCAGAAACACGGTTCCACAAACAAATACTTAGGGCATTTGTAATACAATGTTTGGATAACGCAATGTATCAAAAGCATTTGCCATCAGATAAAAAAACTATTACTTTATCAATAACAGACAATCTTATAACAATCAAAAACGACTTTACAGGAATTGAGACAGAAGAAGTTCAGAAAAGTAAAGATAGGTTCACTAAAATAAAGAATTACATTAAAGAGTTAAAGTGCAAAAATTATTCACACATGACTCTTACTGCATTGCAAGGGTATTGTGATAAATTCAATTTTGAATGTGACTATAAATTCGATAGCTATAGTAATTTTATAGTAACAATAAACTTAAATAATTCAAGTAATTATGAATAAAATACTCATCATTGAAAATGAAGAAGATGATTATGATAAAATAGTAACATCTGTTCCAGGTTATGACTTTTTGCCTAAAAAAAGCGATTTCATAACCACAAAAAATAAATTTCAAACAAATTTGAAATCTGTTTGTGAGTGTACTTCGGATTTGATTTTGCAAAATTATTCCGATTTAAGGTGTATTATCTGTGACCTGAAACTTGCAAATGTTAAAGGGAAAGAGGTTATTCATTACATTAGGAAACAACTTTCGATAACTGGATATCCGGATTTTAATAAATTTGTTCCAATAATTGCATATACTAAACATACTGATACAAACATATTAGAAGATGCTTTAAACCCTAACTCCGCTTAATTTAGGTAGTCTATTTGAATTTTGGCGAACAGCCTCTGTGTTTTCTGGGTGATTTCGGACAGGCGCCATTGGTTTCTTATCTTCATTTTGTAAATTGCTTTTGAGAGTTCA
>NZ_BAAHWV010000041.1:0-23378 GCF_054601255.1 Viscerimonas tarda
TGTGCCAATAATCCGGTGAGGTTTGTGGACCCGACAGGGATGAGGAAGATCGATCCAGTACCTGGAACTCTACCAAATCCTCAGAGGGAAGTAAATGTGGATGAGATTAGTACTCAGGAGGCGCAAATGGTAGCTGAGCAGGAACAGGATAAGCGAGCATTGAGCGAGGCTGTATGGAGTTCGCATCAACCCCAACTTTATGCAACCAATTATGTAACGCGTAATGGCTCCCTGATTATCAGTACTGATGATGGTTATCCGAACAGGTTTGAACGTGCCGCCCCATTAGACGAAGTAACGGTTGAAGCTAAACGGAAACATAAACCGGGGAATGGGACGGTGGCTACGGGTTATAGCCTCAATGTGAATACGGCAGCAGGAGGATCAGTTGGTGCAAATATAGTAAATATAGTGGTAATTGAAAAAGGGCCTTATGCGGGAACGGTTATAGGTCTTTCCGAGGCACACTTAGGAGGTGGGCTAATATTGGACGTTTCGGGGAGCATCGGGATAACGAAATATGGGTATATAGGCGATATAAATAACCTTGAACCTAATGCATTTACTGGGGAGTCTTCCACATTAAATCAGTCGTTTGGTGAAGGAATCATATTTGGATTTGGCACTTCAACCTCAGATCCAGATAACTTTGGTGGTATATTAAAGGGTAGAACAATGACTATCGGTGTAGGTGCGGGTTCGCCTATAAATTTTTCCAAAGGAAAGATATATACTGAACCATTTAATAGATAATCTGATGAAAGAAATTGGATATACATTGCTTGTGATTTTTATTTTGGGATTAATTATCGTGCCAATACATTTTATAGAGCAAGATAGAATTGATGCAAAGAAAGAAGCCGAAACTAAAAAAGAAGAATATCCTCTTTTGGATTACGTCAAGGACTCCATTGGCTTAAATGGGGTGGTTACAATGAATTCTTTTTACTCAAGAGGATATAAATCACATCATATTGAACTTTCAAATGGAACGAAATTTGCACTATGGGGTGGTACCATAAATTATTTATATGAGCCTTTTGGATTGTCTTATTTTCTCCAAGTCAATGATTCCATCTATAAGCCAACCCATACCGATTCAGTTTATGTATATCGTGATGGAAAAGAGTATTATTTTATTTTGGGTAAGATAATAAATAAGAGGGAGTAGTTTTTGCTGCCAAAGGGGAGCACAACGCATTGTAGGGGCGTATGGCATACGCCCGATACACGCATTGTCGAAACGCGCAAATGTTTCATCATTGCATGTATTTTGATTGTCGTGTGCTGGGCGTATGCCATACGCCCCTACAATGCGTTCTGCAATTCGTCGTTGGCAGACGTGGCGCGCCACGTCTCTACTGAGAGGTTGTGCAATGCATGGGGGATTGCGGGTCGGGGCCGCAATGACAGTAGAACGGAGGAATTTATTTGCGTGAATTTGTGTAATCTGCGTAATCCGCGTTCCCTGTGTGTTGGGCAGGCGGACCCCGCCCCTACAACCTTGAAACCTCGAACTTCTTGGCATCATTAAGCATTATTTATTCCTTTTGCATAAAAAATAATACGAATATTTGCATTAAGGTTGTATCTTTGTAGAAATTGCAAATGGTGTTTCCCTGCGATAAGGGGAGAATGAAAATGTATGTTTTTTAAAGATATAATCGGACAAAATGATATAAAAAGCAGACTTATTTCGTCTGTCAATGAGGGATTTGTTCCTCATGCCCAGTTGTTTTGCGGGCCCGAAGGCGTAGGAAAGTTTCCTCTGGCCCTGGCCTATGCGCAATATCTGAACTGCGAGAATCGTCAATCCGGCGATTCGTGCGGCAAGTGTCCCTCGTGCCTGAAATACGAGCATTTGGTACATCCCGACCTGCATTTTGTGTTTCCGGTTGTCAAGAAAGATAAGAAAGAAGTTTGTGATGATTACATCGCCGATTGGCGGGAATTTCTCCACCGGAACAGCTATTTCAGTCTAGGACAATGGTTGTCGCACATTGATGCGGAAAATGCGCAGGGAATGATTTATGCGAGGGAAAGCGAAGAAATCATCCGCAAACTGAGTCTCAA
This sequence comes from Viscerimonas tarda, assembly GCF_054601255.1. Taxonomy (NCBI): domain Bacteria; kingdom Pseudomonadati; phylum Bacteroidota; class Bacteroidia; order Bacteroidales; family Dysgonomonadaceae; genus Viscerimonas; species Viscerimonas tarda. The sequence continues at coordinate 2,074 of NZ_BAAHWV010000041.1, forward strand.
GATTTATGAAGCGAAGTACAAGGTCGTCATCATCTGGTTGCCGGAGAAAATGCACGAATCCTGCGCCAACAAGTTGCTCAAAATCATAGAAGAGCCCACCCCCAATACGGTTTTCCTGCTGGTGTCGGACAATCCCGATAACATAATCGGCACCATACAGTCGCGAAGTCAGCGGGTGAACATACGCGGCGTAAACGACGAAGATATAATAAATGCCCTCGAAGGCAGTTATAATATTACCGCCGAAGATGCCGCTTCGGTGGCGCATATTGCCCGTGGCAGCTATTTGAAGGCGATAGAAACAATCAGCTTGAATGAGGTACATAAACGCTTCTTCAATTTGTTTGTTCTGATGATGCGCTCGTCTTATGCGAAGAATATCAAGGAGATAAAAAATATCGGCAACGAGCTGGCCTTGATAGGACGGGAAAGCCAAAAGGAGTTTCTGGCCTACGGACAGCGCATGATACGCGAATATTTTGTCAGCAACCTGAGCCAGCCCGATATGGTTTACCTCAACAACGAGGAAGCGCAATTCGGACAAAAGTTCGCCCCATTCATCAACGAGCGGAATATCCTGGGATTTATGGACGAACTAGCCCTGGCCGAAAGACATATCGAACAAAATGTAAATGCAAAAATGGTATTTTTCGACCTGTGTTTGAAGGTAACCATGTTATTGAAACGATAAAAATTAGTATATTTACTAACTCATTGTAAAAATCACAATATGAAAGTCTCTTTTGAAAATTTGGGAATAATAAAAAACATAACGTTGGATTTGTCCAAAAAGTTACTTGTTTTTTGCGGCCCTAATGGGACGGGTAAAACGTATGCTTGTTATGCCGTGTATGAGTATGTACGGCATCTTTTAAATATGAAAGCTATATCAGGAGAGGATATTTTTGATATGCCTGCTCTATTGGATAAAAAAGAAATAGTTGTTGCTTTAGATTATGATAAATTGTTTTCTTTGAAAGAATCATATATAGGTAGTATAGACATAAATGAGGCATTTGGACTACAAGGCAACACTCATTTTGTTGATTTTAAAGCCGGTTTCTTGGAGTCGAAAGATGAGTTTATCCAACAAATAAAATCATGGACTTTTTCTCTTGAAATCGACAAAATTCATTTTGAGAAAAAGTCGGATAGCGATTCGTTAACAGTAACTCTTCTTGATAATGTGGAATTATTATTAAGTGATGGATATTTTTACAATTCAATAATAGCCAAATATATCTGTTTCTATTCGTTATTACGAGTTTACATTTTGCCTGTAGAACGTAATTCGGTCTATACCTTTGCAAGTGAACTGGCAAGAAATAAATTCACGACCAATAAAGAGGAAAAAAACAGGTATCCTCGTCCTATTCAAGATGCGTTGGCTATTGCAGTTGATCTTAATTTTGTAAAGAAAAATGAATCTAAATACAGGTGGTTAGCGGAAGAAATAGAAACAACTATTCTTCATGGCGATGTTATAGTTTCGGAAGATGGAGAATTACAATTTGCCCCCGAAAGTAGTCCGGGAGTATCTCTTCCGATTCATCTTTCGGCCTCAATTATAAAAAATCTGTCTGGTTTGCTGATATATTTGAAGCATCAGGCAAAGGAGAACGAGTTATTGATTATTGACGAGCCGGAATTAGGCTTGCATCCAGATAATCAAATATTGCTGGCTCGTATATTTGCTCGATTGATAAACAACGGCATCCGACTGTTAATCAGTACGCACAGCGATTATATCATTCGCGAATTGAATAACCTTATTATGTTGTCGGCAGATAATGATGACATCAAGCAGAACGCTGAAAAATGGGGATATAAAGAGGACGAGAAAATAAATCCTGATAATGTAGGCGCATATTTGTTTAAACTTGACAAAAATAGTCAGGTTGTAGTAGAATCTTTACCTGTTGATGACAATGGATTTGAGGTTGTTTCTATTGACAAGGCAATTAGCCAACTAAACGAAAGGTCGGAAGATATATTTTATAGTTTGAGGTATGGCGAAGCAGATAGATAGTATCAAAAAAATATTGGCGGATAAATTTGCTGTACCAGATCAGAATAAATTGGTAGAAGATAAGGCTCCCGATGGCTCTGATTCTGTCGTAATGGAACGAAATATTAAACAAGAAACAGGCATTGATTATATTTTGTATAAATTTGATCCTGATAAAGAAAATATTTTTCCATTTTTCAAAGGCAGTACAAAGGGGTTGAAAAAAATATGTGATTATATCCTTATTGTGGAGGAAAGCAACAAGATGTATTTTCTGCTGGTGGAAATGAAATCGGGAATTGATAAGGATGCAAAAAAACAGTTGGATGCAACAGAACTTTTTGCCGAATATGTTTTGAAAAGCGCCGAAAGAGTTGAGTGTAAAATAGAAAACGCTCAAATCAGAAAAATAAGAATATCCGAATATAAATCAAAAGGCAAACATGCAACACGTCCTAAAGATTTAGAATATGATAAAAATAACTATACAGAATATAATATAACAGGGGATTTCAGAATAAAACCTCTTTTAAAATAATAACCAGATGGATCCAAAAATAATTAATATACCTACTGATAAGGCTTGTACTTGTGGCAAGAGCCCCGATGGAATATGCAAGTGCAAAACCGGAGAAAATAGCGCCGGTCGCTGTTGCAGGATGAGCGGAACGCACAAACTCGAAGTGTTTGACTGGTTGAGCGATTTGCCCGAAGCGCAGGAATCGACTCAAATGGTGGAAGTGCAGTTTAAGAATACACGAAAAGGATATTACCTGAACAGCAATAATATTGAGTTGAACAAGGGAGATATTGTTGCCGTTGAAGCAACGCCCGGACACGACATTGGCGAAGTAACCCTGACCGGGAAACTCGTTTTGCTTCAGATGAAGAAAATGAATTACCGTCCGCAACAAGTCGATCATAAGCGTGTTTACCGCATTGCCAAACCTTCGGATATAGAAAAATGCAACGAGGCGAAAGCCAAGGAGCATCAAACCATGCTACGGGCGCGGGAAATAGCCGAGGAGCTTAAACTGGCTATGAAAATAAGTGATGTGGAGTATCAGGGCGATGGGAATAAAGCTATTTTCTACTACATAGCCGACGAGCGTGTCGATTTTCGCCAGTTGATTAAAGTATATGCGGAGAAATTCCATGTGAAAATAGAGATGAAACAGATTGGAGCCCGTCAGGAAGCCGGAAGGGTGGGAGGAATCGGCCCTTGTGGTCGCGAACTTTGCTGTTCGGGTTCAATATCCAGTTTTGTGTCGGTTTCTACTTCTGCCGCACGTTTTCAGGACATCTCGCTCAATCCACAGAAGCTGGCCGGACAATGCGGAAAACTGAAATGCTGCCTGAATTACGAAGTGGATGTATATGTGGAGGCTCAACGGCAGTTGCCTTCGCGCGAAATAATCCTCGAAACGAGAGATAGCAACTACTATCATTTCAAGACCGATATTTTGTCGGGCATATTGACTTATTCTACCGACAAACATTTTGCCGCTAACCTGGTCAATATTGATAAGGACAGAGTTTTCAAGGTTATCCAAATGAACAAGAAAGGGAAAAAACCGCTCTTTCTGGCATCGGACGACGACAAACAGGAGGAACAAGCGCCATCCAACGATATTCTGGCGCAGGAAAATATCAACCGTTTTGATGATGCGAGAAAGAAAAACAAGAATAAGAACTTTCGCAACGGCAACAGGCAAAACAATAACCAGAGAGGACGGGACAACAACGATAGAAATGTAGCCAGAGGCGAAAATCCAAGGCAAAACCAGCATCCGAATAACAACCAAAACCAAAATCAGGGACAGCCTCAGAACCGGCCGGAAAATGCTAACAGAAAGAAAATCAGCCGCTCGGGAGGTAATAAGGAGAATAACAACCCGGAATAACCGAAACCTCAGCATGATGATTAAGCGTAACCCTGGCTTTATGGTCTGTTTACTGTTCGTGGCGCTACTGGCAGCTTATTCGTGCCGCCCCAACGAAACCTACTACCAATTTTCTGAAATAGAGAGTGGTGAGTGGGCAAAATGCGATACCCTGTATTACACCATTGATTCGTCCCTTATAAATAATGCTATCCGCTACAATATAACGCTCGAACTAACTCACAATGCTGGCTACCCCTATCGGAATATCTGGTTTTATATGCAAGACAACCTGAATGAGGCCAGTTTCCGCTCGTATTCGCATCAATACATGCTTGCCGATCCTTTTGGCAAGTGGTATGGTTCGGGCTTCGGGGCTTTGTATCAGCTGTCGCTGCCCTACAAAAATGCGGTGTATTTTAAAGGGAAACGCAATTTCAGCATAAAAATAGTGCATGGAATGCGAGACGAACCTTTGATGGGAATAGAGAAGGCAGGCATAAAAATAGCGCCTGCCGACGAAGAATAGGCGCTTATTTTTTCCAGGCCATTGTCAATCCGTCCCGGATGGGCAGTATTACTTTTTCTACGCGGTCGTCCTTTGCCAGCTTGTCGTTAAACTGCTGTATGCCTATTGTTTGCTTGTCTGTGGGATGCGGGGTTTCCAATACTTTGCCGTCCCATAAGGTGTTATCAATCAGAATAAGTCCTCCGGGGCGAAGCTTGTCTAAAATCAGGTCGTAATATTCGCAGTAATGGCGTTTGTTGGCATCAATAAAAACCAGGTCGAACGTGTGGTTTAGCGCCGGAATAATTTCCAGGGCATCGCCAATGTGGAGGTGGATTTTTTCTTTCAACTTCGACTGATGCAGGCGCTTCAGTATAAAATCTTCCAACTCGTCATTTATTTCGATGGTATGTATTTCGGCATCGTCCGCCGCCCCTTCGGCAAGGCACAAGGCGGCGTAGCCCGTGTAAGTCCCTATCTCGAGGATAAAGCGGGGCTGGAGTAAGCGGCAAAACATTTTCAGTATCTTGCCCTGTAAATGACCCGAGAGCATACGAGGCCGGAGAAGGTTTACGTGTGCATCCCTGTCGAGGCGCTTGAGCAAATCGCTTTCTTCGTCGATGTGCGACAAGATGTATTCTTCTATCAAATTATTCGTATCCATAAGCGTTTATAAAGCCAATGAGACGGTCAACCTTTAATTTAGTTGCCATCTCATTGTATATATAATTGAAACGTGATTAAAAACTTAATCAACCGGCACGTTGAAGCTGTCTTTCGTGTCAAGAACTCGTCCTACATTGTTTATTTCGAGGAATGAGGTGCCTTTTCCTTCGCCGAAAGTTCCGCTAAGGTAAGCAACCGTATTTTCTTTTTTGAGGAGATTTTGTTCCGACAAAATTTGCAACGATTTGATGAAGTACTTTTTGTGCTTGCTTGTTGTATAGCCTGTCGATTCCTGGTATTCGGCATGAACGCCGTAGCAAACCGAAAGCTGACGGGCAACTTCGATGTTGCAACACATGGCATATACGGGGCTTTTGCAGCGGAAAGCAGCAAGAGTGCGTGCGGTGCGACCGGTGTAACTATCTGTAACAATTGCATCTACATTGAGTTTTGTACATGCTTTCACTGCTTGTTTTGCAAGGAAAGATGTTGTGTCGTACTCCGAGTCTTTAAACGGAACAGCTATATCTTTTTCTTCCAGTTTAGAGATTTCGGCAGCGCGTGCAATCGAAGCCATGGTGCGAACAGCTTCTACCGGATATTTTCCGTAAGCTGTTTCACCGCTCAACATCACCGCATCGGTTCCGTAATAAACGGCGTTGGCGATGTCGGTTACTTCGGCTCTGGTTGGACGCGGGTTTTCTATCATTGTGTGCAACATCTGAGTGGCAACAATTACCGGTTTTTTGTATTCTACGGCTTTGCGTATCAGCAAACGCTGGATTCCGGGGATGTTTTCTTGTGGTACTTCTATACCCAAGTCGCCACGGGCAACCATCACGCCGTATGCATGTTCATAGATTTCGTCGATATTGTCAACGCCTTCCTGATTTTCGATTTTAGCAATGATTTTGATGTTGCTGCCATGTTCGTCAAGAATTTTCTGAACGTCCAAAACGTCTTGTTTGTTTCTCACAAACGAGTGAGCGATAAAGTCGGCTTTGTTGGCGATAGCAATTTCGATGCTTCGTTTGTCTTTTGCTGTAATAGAAGGCAAATTAACGCTGACACCCGGTATGTTTACGCTCTTACGGCTACCTATTGTGCCATTGTTTTGCACTTCGCAAAGCAGGTAGTCCTTTGTTTTTTCAATCACCTTAAGCGCCGTTTCGCCGTCGTCAATCAAAAGGAGATTACCAACCGGAACGTCAGCCACAATACTTGGGTACGATACCGAAACCTGTTCGGGTGTGGATTGTACGTTAATGTCGCCGATAACTTTCAGCCGGTCTCCCAATTTTACTTTAATTTTTTCGCCGCTGGCGGTCGGTGTTGTGCGGATTTCGGGGCCTTTGGTATCCATAATGATTCCGATAGTGTCCGATACAGCTCTTACATTGTTGATTACTTTAACGAATCCTTCTTCGGTCATGTGGGCCGAATTCATTCTCACAACGTTGGCTCCTTCATTGTATAATGACCTGATAAAGTCAACTTCACAACACATATCCGAGATTGTGGCTACGATTTTTGTCTTCTTAAACATAAAGATAGTTATTATAGTTTATTGATATTTTTTGCTTACTGTCTTATTTTTTACTGCCTTTTTTTGCTGAAGAACTCCACTGCCAAGCGGTAGGATTCAAATCCCAGCCCAACAACGGAGCCACGACAGGCAGGCGCTATGATAGATTTATGCCTGAATTCTTCCCTCGCATGAATGTTTGATATGTGTACTTCTATCACGGGCGTTGTTATGGCTTTTATGGCGTCGTGTATGGCCACCGATGTATGCGTATAAGCTCCTGCATTAAGTACAATGCCATCGTACGAAAATCCTGCTTCGTGCAACTTGTCGATGATCTCTCCCTCGTGATTGGATTGATAATACGAAAGCCGGCAAACAGCTCCATATTCGCCCTGTAAGTCTTGGAGATAGCTCTCGAAGCCGACATCCCCATAGATGGATGGCTCCCGCTTGCCAAGCAAATTCAGGTTGGGTCCGTTTATTATCAGTATGTCCATATTAACCAAGTCTTTACAAGGATTTTTACTACTGTCGATTTTATACCGCGCAAAGTTAATTATTTTTTTCTATAACAACTAAACTATTTAGATGCTGAAAGAAATAAATGTCTTTATTTTGCAAACTATGTGTTACATTCTCCGGCATTGTTTTCTCAAAAAGAAAAAGCTGCTTTTCAGCAGCTTTCCATTTGTCTTATCTTTTCCGAAAATCCGGTTTTCGTGATAATTTCTAATCCGGTTTTTACTAATTTCCACCAAATTACTTGGCAGCGGTATAAAGCAGGTAATATCCGTTTGACAGCGTAAATGTTCTCACTTCGTAACCCTTTTCGGTATTACTGCTTGAAGTGGCGGCACATCTGAATTTGAATGTGATTCTTTTTGTGTCTTGCGCTCCCTCTTCGGGCTTAGCCAATACTGCAACGACATTCCTCAAGTGCTTAAAGTTTACAACGGCTTTCGTAGTTTCCCGCTGAGGTGTTATCCCCACCGACGAGCCGCCTGTTCGTGCAAATATACAGTCGAGTGTAACTATGCCTTTATTCAAATCTTCTCCATCTTGTGTATTCGGATTGTAATATACTCGAAATTCGGGAGCTTCTTCCTCACCATATTTTTGATAGGTATATTCAAACAGCCATCTGTCTCCCAGATGTTCATCAGGCCAGAAAGCATTGATTGCAACGTTTTCGAAGGCATCATTTTTAGTCATGTTTTCATACACGTCTTGCTCTGTTATTGTTGCCGTGAACTGGTTCCGGGCAGGAAATGTGTTCACCGGATCAATATTCAGGAAATCGGGGCGGTAAGTAAAATTGTTCGATTGGTTGAAATTTACCTTGTAGTCGATCAGTGCACAATCGTTATCGGATAGCCCGGCCAATGCATCCGAAGACAAATATCCGTAAGAAAATGCAGCGACCTTAGCGTTGTTTATCGTGGTGATGTAAACAAATTCACCTTTGGCTGTACGGCTGTTTTCGCTTTCGCCCAAGCAGGATGTAAACATCAGGGCAACGGCTCCGGCTAATAATAATTGAATTTTTGAACTAGTTTTTTTCATTCTTTTTTCAGCTTTTTAGTAATAGAACGTTTATAATATTGAGTTTCTGCTTTTCCGCCTGCAAAGGTAGTAAAAAAGCTCGAAAGCTTATCTTAGTTCATTGTCATTTAAGGGCAAACGCATGAAAATTTTTAGTCCCACTATTACGGATGAGATTCCTCCCTTTGGTCGGAATGACTCGCCTATTGGTGGTTTAAGGGATGAGGAAGCGGCGGCTTCGCCGCCGCTTCCTCATCCCCTCTCTCAAAAAGGAGACAGTCATTCCGACCAAAGGGAGGAATCTTCTGTTCATATCAGCAACTTTACCGAAAGGCATAAGCCGTAAAATTTTTCATGGTTTGCCCTGTTGTCATTTAAAACTTTAATTTTAAGCCCAAATTCAAATCCAACTGTAAATTTTTATCAGAATAGATTGTACGGTACTCATTTTCGGCATCAAAATAATAAGCTCCTCCAACAGTTGCATAAACATTTAATTTACCGTATATTGGATAGGATGCTCCTGCATTGGCCATGAACGACAGTTGCGGATTGTCCTGACTGATTTTGTTCGATATGCGGTCTTCGACTGAGGTGATGTCAAAGAACAGTTTTTTTATTTCCTGATCGCCATCAATTTTTCCCGAAATATCTTTCTGAATCATCCCTCCGGCTGAAATCTGAAATTCGGCTTTCCCGAGCCGTACAAAGGTATAATTGACCGAAACGGGGATGCCCAGGTAATAGAACTTCTGAGTTCCTTCGGCTTGATATACGGTACTTAACGATTCAATCGGTTTTATCTTCGAGGACAGATAAGTAAAAACGACGCCTGTTTCGACCGAAAAATTGCGGTTGACTTTTTTATTTATTTTCAAGCCGAAAGAAATCGGCTGCTTGTGTTCCACTTTGATGTGCTTTTCGTATCTGATTTGCAGTTCTTCCATCTGTGCCATATGATATCCTTTCGCCATAAGTGGGACAGGTTTTATGAAATTGGACGGAGCCTGAGCCATTTTATCTTCAGACTTAACCATGTTGGAACTTCCGCCAAACAGTACGGAGAATCCGTTTTTATTGTTTTTGTTCCCCGGATTACCGGCTAATAATACCTCATCGTTGTTTTGCCCCAGTCGTTCAAATGCGGCTATATCTTCTTTCAATCGGGCCTCTTCTATGTTCGCTGGTTTTTCTTCGGGGCTTGGTTCTTCTTTTTGAGTAGTTCCCTCTATTTGTGGTTCGGCTTTATCGGTGGCGGTTAATTCATCTTCCATATCAACTATGTCGCAGATTTGAGGCAATGTGATTGAATGGGCATAAAGCGCTGGCGCCTGATTAGGCGTTTTTGTAGCGGCTACCATATCCGGCTTGGGCGTTTTATTCGCTACCATTGCCGGTGTATTTGTTTCGGTAGCGATTTCGGAGGCGAGCTGTTTAGTTGCATCGTTATCGTCTGTCAGGAATAACAATGCCAAGGCTAAAACAGCAGCAACACCTGCCGCAAAAGCAGCTACCCGGTGCAAAGTAAGCTTGCGCGCCCGGACTTGCCCAACTTCGGGCGTCAGGTTCCGGCTTATTTTATCCCACATTCCCTCCGGAACCGGTGGGTTAAAACCGGTCAGCTTTGAAGAAAATATATTTTTTATTTTATCGTTCGGTTGCATTTTGTCCTTTTAGTCGTTTTTGTTTAAGTAACTCATCACTTTCTCCTGTAATATTTGCCTCGCTCTGATGTATTGAGACCGGGAAGTTCCTTCTGCAACACCCAGCATCTGAGCAATTTCTTTATGCGAAAGATTTTCGACTACATAAAGATTAAATACCGTCCGGTAACCGGCTGGTAAATCCTGTATCATTTTCATTAATTCTTCCTCGGAGATATTATTGGCCCTTTCATTCTCATCATCTGTCAGATCGGGAATTTCAGTCAATTCTTCTGTAATGATGGACGATTTTTCCTTTCTAATCCTTTCTAAGGCCAGGTTTATAAAAACCCTTTTCATCCAGCCTTCAAAAGATCCTTTCCCTGAATAAGAATCAATTACAGAAAAAATTTTGATAAATCCATCGTGTAACAAATCCTCCGCAGCCGCCGAATCAGGGGCATAACGCAGACAAATACCGTACATAGAACGTGCATATTTCTCGTACAGATATTTCTGGCATTCACGGTTTTTTTCCTTGCATCCTGCAATTAGCTGCAATTCTTCCATCTTCACTCATTACCTAACAGATGCACACATCCCGAAAACGTTGCATCGTTATTGTTTTATTTCCTGCAAAAATACATAATTTATTGCTTAGCGTGAAGCGGAATGGCAGAGGAATAATCAGGGAACGAGCAATCTACAACACCTTTTATTGTTGTTTACGGAATATTGTATTTTATTTCGGGAACAGGGTTGTTTTATTTTCGGGAGATGAATATCTTTGACTTCCGATACTTAGCTAAACAAATAATATGACATCGAAAAAAATCCGCAAGCAGGAAAAAGACAACCAGTCCAGGAAAATGAAGTTGCCCAGGTATTTTTGGTTCAGGCAATTTGCCATATATCCGCCCTCATTGGCGCTGTTTGCCGCGCTATTCGGCCTAATCTATCTGCTGAACTACGACATGCTTGTGTCGGTTTATGCAATACCCTTTGTCCTTACACTTATATTAAGCGCTATTTGGTTGAAAATGGCAAAAAAATATATTTTGGGGAAATACAAAAATTCATAAATTGTAGAGACGTGGCGTGCCACGTCTATAAGCAATGTAGGGGCGCGATTAATCGCGCCCCTGCATTGCTTATAACGTTATCCTTATTCCACCGTAACCGACTTGGCCAGATTACGCGGCATATCCACATCCCTGTTTTTGTTCACGGCAATATGGTAGGCCAACAATTGCAGGGGGACACACGACAACAGCGGGTCGAGGCATTCGATGGTGGTCGGTATTTCGATGTAATGGTCGGCCAAGGCTTTTATAACTTCATCGCCTTCGTTGATTATAGCTATAATCCGGCCCTTACGCGCCTTTATTTCCTGTATGTTGCTAACTACTTTTTCGTATATTGTATTGTTTGTAGCAATTGTTACTATGGGCATTTCGTTATCAATCAAGGCAATAGGGCCGTGTTTCATTTCGGCGGCAGGATAGCCCTCGGCATGAATATAGGATATTTCCTTCAACTTCAAAGCGCCCTCCAAGGCTATCGGATAGCTGTATCCACGGCCTAGATAAATAAAGTTTTGGGCATAAGTAAATATCAGGGACAATTCTTTGATTTCTCCGTTCCGCGAAAGTATTCTTTCTATCTTGTCGGGAATATGCTGAAGTTCTTTGATTATTTCCAGATAACGTTCGTGTTCGATAGTTCCTTTTTCTTTGGCAATGGTCAACGCCATCATCGTCAGAACGGTAACTTGTGCGGTGAACGCTTTTGTGGAGGCAACGCCAATTTCGGGGCCGCAATGCGTGTACGAACCCGAGTCGGTATTACGCGGTATCGACGAGCCTACCACATTGCATACGCCGTAAACAAAAGCCCCTGCTTTTCGGGCTAGTTCGATGGCTGCCAACGAGTCGGCTGTTTCTCCCGACTGCGAAATGGCGATTACAATATCATCGGAATAGATGACCGGATTGCGGTAGCGAAACTCCGAAGCGTATTCTACCTCGACAGGTATCCGGCAAAATTCCTCGAATAAATATTCGCCTATCAGGCCGGCGTGCCACGATGTGCCACAGGCAATAATCAATATGCGGCGTGCGTTGATAAATTTATCTTTGTAATCAATAATACCCGAAAGCGTAACGTTTGTTTCTTCGATATTGATACGTCCGCTCATGCAGTTTTTGAGCGTTTCGGGTTGTTCAAATATTTCTTTCAACATGAAATGAGGGTATCCGCCCCGTTCCAGCTGGCTCAGGTTCATTTCAAGTTCCTCGATTTCGTGGGTTTTCTCAATGTTGGAGATTGTTATGATTTTGGGCTCTTCATCTCTTTTTATGATGGCGATTTCTTCATCGTCCAAATAAATAACCTGTTGGGTATATTCTACTATCGGGGAGGCATCTGAAGCCAGAAAAAATTCGCCTTCGCCAATTCCTATCACAAGCGGACTACTTTTTCGGGCGGCAATTATCTGATTGGGGTTGCCTTTTTCTATCACAGCGATGGCATAAGCGCCTACAACCTGATTAAGCGCCAGTTGCACAGCCGTAAACAAATCGCATTTGTTCAATTGCTTGATATATTCAACCAGCTGAACCAATACCTCCGTATCGGTGCTGCTCTGGAATGTATAACCCTGCTTTTGGAGTTCCGCTTTCAGAACGGCATAATTTTCGATAATACCGTTATGTATTAGCGCCAGCGATTCCGATTGTGAATAGTGAGGGTGGGCATTTGTGTTGCTTGGTTCGCCATGCGTTGCCCAACGGGTGTGCGCAATGCCAATTGTTCCGCTGAGGTCTTTGTCCTTCGCAAATTCTTCCAAATCCTGCACTTTGCCCTTTGCTTTGTAAACCGAAAGGCTGCTTTCGGCATTAATAATTGCAACTCCGGCGCTGTCGTAGCCTCTGTATTCCAGTCTGTGTAAGCCTTTTACTAAAATGGGATAGGCATCCCGAAAACCTATATAACCAACGATTCCACACATATATATGTCGTTTTAATTTTGCAAAGATACTATAATATGGTTAAAATTCCAATTATTGATTATGTAAGCAGGTAAACGCATGAAAAATTTAGTACTACTGTTACGGATGAGATCCCTCCATTTGGTCGGAATGACTTGCCTGTTAGTGGTTTAAGGGATGAGGAAGCGGCGGCTTCGCCGCCGCTTCCTCATCCCCTCTCCCAAAAAGGAGACAGTCATTCCGACCAAAGGGAGGAATCTCATTATTATTATGATTTTTTCTGTCGCTTCTGTCGCTGTCATTGCGGGCCTGACCCGCAATCTCCTGATAATCATTGCACGTTTACTCGGGAGATCCCGTGTCAAGCACGGGATGACAGTCTTTTAAGACAGCCCCCCTACGGGAAACGCGGCATTTTGTCCTGCCATCTCAACAAACCCGATACGCAAAACGTTAAATAATCTGTTTATTGTAAATTTTCCGGCAGTTTTCTGCTATATGATGTCAAAAAACTGCACAAACGGATTTTTATTTTAATTATAAGGTTAAATTCGTGGGTCGATTACAGAATGGTATTTAGAAAACATTATAACGTGGTACAACAGTGATAAGAATCAGAGGTCTGAATAAAACATATTACAGTGGCGCTCCGCTCCATGTGCTGAAAGGAATAAACATGGATGTTGACAAAGGGGAGTTTCTTTCGATTATGGGCGCTTCGGGATCGGGGAAATCAACCTTACTCAATATATTGGGCATACTGGATACTTACGATACGGGCGAATACCTCCTCGATGATGTATTGATAAAGAATTTGAGCGAAAGCCGTGCCGCCGAATTAAGGAACAAGAAAATCGGTTTTATATTCCAATCCTTCAACCTGATTTCTTTTAAGAATGCCATGGAAAATGTGGCTCTTCCGCTCTATTATCAGGGCGTAACCCGAAAGAAGAGAAACATCATGGCCATGGAGTACCTCGACAAAATGGGACTGGAGAGCCATGCCGACCACATGCCCAACGAATTGTCGGGAGGGCAGAAACAGCGCGTTGCCATTGCCCGGGCGCTTATTTCGCGCCCACAGATTATACTGGCCGACGAACCGACCGGCGCACTCGATAGCAAAACCTCGGAAGAAGTGATGAAGCTTCTGCGGGAGATAAATACCACCGATGGCATAACCATGTTGATTGTAACCCACGAACATGCCGTGGCAGAAGCAACCGACCGCATTATACACATCAGGGATGGGGTGATAGCCCCCTAAATCCCCCGTAGGGGGACTTCAAAAGCCTCCCCTGCGGGAAGGTTGGAGGGGCTACTTGTAACTTGAACTTGTAACTATTATAGTATGTTTGATTTCGATTCCCTCAGGGAAATTACATCTACCATCAGCAAAAATAAACTGAGGACTTTTCTCACCGGTTTGGCTGTGGCATGGGGTATTTTCATGCTGATTGTTTTGCTGGCTGCCGGAAACGGATTAAAAAACGGGGTGTCGTCCAATTTCTCGGGACGCGCCAAAAATTCGATTACCATTTGGCCGGGATGGACGTCGATGCCATACCGTGGCTTGCCTGTTGACCGCAACATCCGCTTCGATGCCAAAGATTACGACCTTATACGCAACCGGATGCCGAATGTGGAATACGTTTCGCCCAAGATACAGCAAGGAACCACCATCTCCTACGAAAAAGAATACGGGTCGTGGTCGCTGGAAGGCGTTACGCCCGATGCGGTTTTTATCAATAATCTGGAGGTTACGGGTGGCAAAGGTCGCTTTATCAACCGGATAGATATGCAGCAGCGCCGGAAAGTGATTGTGATAAGCGATGAAATGAAGACAATTCTTTTCAAAAAAGAAGAAGCTATCGGCAAATACGTGCTGGCAGGCAATCTGGCCTACCGGGTTATAGGCATATACAAAGACCAGAACGGGAGGATGAGAAGCAGTTCGCCTGCCTACATTCCCTTCACCACGGCACAGGCTTTGTATAACAAGGGATACGGCTTCCGGCAGATAGATTTTACATTGACAGGACTTCACAGCATTGAAGAAAATAAAGCTTATGTGGAGCAATTGCGCGAACGCCTGGGCAAGATACACGGTTTCGACCCGAAAGATAATTCGGCCTTGCGTGTGTGGAACACCGCCGAAAATGCAATAGAAACCGAAAATATGTATTCGGGATTGGAATTGGTCGTTTGGATTATTGGGATTCTGTCCTTAATCGGAGGGCTGGTGGGTATTGGCAATATCATGCTGGTTACTGTAAAAGAACGGACAAAGGAAATCGGCATCCGCAAGGCAATCGGCGCAACGCCCCTGTCGATACTGAAACTCATTATCTTTGAGGCCATACTTATTACGGCGGTATCGGGCTATGCCGGTATGTTGTGCGGCATCGGTCTGGCCGAAATAGTGAGTACGGCGCTGAGTAATATGCCTTCCGACGGGATGACTATCTTTAAAGACCCATCGGTTAGTTTGGGTATAGTAATTCGGGCAACCCTGTTTCTGATAGTCGCCGGCGTATTAACCGGATTAATACCGGCCATAAAAGCAACGCGAGTAAGCCCTGTTGAGGCAATGAGAGCGGAATAAAACAAAAGAAGTATGTTTGACTTAGACAATTGGCAGGAAATATGGAATACAATCACGCGAAACAAATTTCGTAGTGTACTGACCGGTTTTGGCGTTTTCTGGGGGATACTGATGTTGATTTTGCTCCTGGGGCTTGGCTACTCGCTGGAAGGAGGAGTAGAAAAAAACATGAACGGATTTGCCACTAATTCCTGTTTCTTTTTCTCCAGTCAAACCAGCGAGCCTTATAAGGGCTACCGGAAAGGGCGCAGTTGGAACATGAATAGCCACGATCTGGTCATCATTCGCGAAAAAGCCAAATCGGTAGAATATATTTCGCCGATATTGTTCGGGGAGTCCGGTGCAAAAAATGCTGTCAGAGGGCAGAAATCGGGTTCGTTCGGCACGAGAGGTATTTATTCCGAGCATTTCAAAATAGAGGAGCAACACATCCTTGCCGGACGCTTGTTTAACGAAATAGATATAGACGAAAACCGCAAGGTGTGTGTCGTCGGGAGAACTGTTACCGAAACCTTGTTTAATACGGATGAAAATCCCATTGGCGAATACATCCGTGTGAACGGTATTTATTTTCAGATAGTTGGAATTATACGTCCCAAATCCGCCATTTCGATTGGCGGAAATGTGGAAGAAACTGTTTTCCTGCCTTTCACCACCATGCAGCGAGCGTTTAATACGGGCGACAGGATACACTTTCTGGCTTGTACGGCCAAACCCGAATATCCGGCAGTCATCGTGGAAGACGAAGTGAAAAGTATATTGAAATCGGCTCACGACATAGCGCCGACAGACGAAAAAGCCATCGGAAGTTTCAATGCGGAGAAGGAGTTTCAGATATTTCAGGCCTTGTTTATGGGAATCAATATTCTTATTTGGTGGGTAGGAGGCTTTGCCCTGGCTTCGGGAATTATCGGTATCAGCAACATTATGTTGGTAACGGTCCGCGAGCGTACCCGCGAAATAGGCGTAAGGCGTGCCTTGGGAGCCAAACCGGCAACCATTGTAGCGCAAATATTAAGCGAAAGTTTTATCTTGACAGCCTTGGCAGGCCTGGCCGGATTCTACTTCGGCGTATTTATTCTGGAAATTGTTCGCCAAGTGATGGAAGCCAATATGACGGAAGATATGTTTTTTATTCCGCCGCTTGTATCATTCAGCAAAGCGATGATAGCCTTATCGGTACTGGTCGTTGCCGGCGTGCTGTCGGGCTTGATGCCTGCTTTGCGAGCGTTGAAAATAAAGGCCATTGATGCCATCAGGGAAGAATAAACCAGCCCCCTCCAACCTCCCCCCAAGGGGAGGCAATAAAGCCCCCCTCCTTACGGAGGGGTTGGGGGAGGCTTTTTACTTGTAACTAAATAAAAAATATACAAATATGAAAAGGATACTCAAAATTACACTGCTTGTACTGCTGGGAGTTATTGTTCTGGGAACATTCTACTGGTTATGGCAGAAGTCGCAGCCGAAAGAGATTAAGTACGAGATTGTTACCGTAGAAACCGGAGACATAGAGAACACCTCTGTCGCCACCGGAAAAGTATCGCCGCGCGATGAGATATTAATCAAGCCCCAAATATCGGGTATCATTGCCCAGGTGATGAAGGAAGCCGGTGATTTTGTGAAATCGGGAGACATTATAGCAACCGTAAAGGTGATACCCGAAATGTCGTCCCTCAATTCGGCCGAATCGCGTGTGCGGATTGCCGAAATCAACCTGAATCAGGTAACAACCGAATACGAACGCCAGAAGCAGCTTTTTGCAAAGGGAGTGATTGCCAAAGAAGAAATGGACAAATCGGAGGCCGACTACAAAAAAGCAAAAGAGGAACTCGATAATTCGCAGAACAACCTCGATATTGTGAAAAGCGGCATGTCGAAAGCTACGGCACAATACAGCAATACACAGATTCGTTCCACCATCGACGGTATGATACTGGATGTGCCCGTGAAAGCCGGAAATTCGGTTATTCAGGCCAATACCTTCAACGATGGAACCACCATTGCCTCCATCGCCAATATGAACGACATGATATTTATCGGGAAAATAGACGAAACCGAAGTGGGACGGGTGCATACCGGAATGCCGATTAAACTCTCTATCGGTGCAATCGAAAAGCAAAAGTTCGATGCCACACTGGAATACATATCACCCAAGGGAACGGAAGAAAACGGAGCCATTCTGTTTGAGATAAAAGCCGCCGCCACCATCCCCGATACAGTACTTATCCGTGCCGGATACAGCGCCAATGCCGAAATAGTATTGGCGCGAACCGAAAAAGTATTGACCATCCCCGAAAGCGCCATCACCTTCAGCAACGATTCGGCATACGTGTATATGTTGAAAGATTCGACTAACCAAAAACAGGTTTTTGATAAGAAACACATCACCATCGGCCTTTCGGACGGCATAAAAGTGGAAGTGAAATCGGGCTTGGCCAAAGGAGACAAAATCAGAGGCAACGAAATTTCGGACAAGCCGGTTGTTGATATACCGAAAAAATAAAAACAGCCCCCCCACCCCCGCAGGGGGGATTCAAAAGCCTCCCCCACGGGGAGGTTGGAGGGGCTTAAACTATTTGAATTATGATAAAATATATACTATCGTGCTGCTTATTGGCTGTTTGCGTAAGCATGCAATCTCAAACAAAGTGGACATTGAGGCAATGTATTGATTACGCCATCGAAAACAATATCGAAATCAAACAACAAGCCCTGAATGTTGAAAATGCTGAAATAGACCTCAGTACCAGTAAAAACAGCCGCTTGCCCGATTTGAATGCCGGACTGGGAGAAAGCTTCAATTTCGGACGATCCACGCTGGGAAATAATGTTTCCGAATCGGTCAATTCGTCCAGTTCTTCTTTCAGAATAACATCATCGCTTCCTTTATTTACGGGCTTTCGCATTCCCAACGAAATTAAAATGAATGAGTTGAACTTGCAGGCTGCAACAGAAGGCTTGAAACGGGTGAAAGAAAATAAGGAATTGCAGGTGGCCTCTTTATATTTGGAAGCGCTGTTTAAGAAAGAACTCGTGAAGGTTTATCAGGAGCAGGCAGAGCTTAGCAAAATTCAGCTCGAACGCACGAATGTATTGGTGGAATCGGGGAAAGTGCCCGAATCGCAGTTGTATGACATAAAGGCGCAGCTGGCAAAAGACGAGTTAAACCTGACCAATGCCGGCAACGATTTAATATCCTCACTCCTCAATCTTTCTCAGGCCTTGAATATACAGGATTCGGGCAATTTCGACATTGCAGAACCGGAGATGTCGGATGTTATTGCCAGAAACCTGTCGAGCATACTGCCTGTGGAACAAATCTATCAGGCGGCAATAGGCACAAAACCACAAGTGAAAGAGCAGGAATATTTGTTGCAAAGCAGCAAAAAAAATCTGAAAATCGCCCAATCCGGTCATTGGCCTACCCTCGATTTGGGAGTAGGTTACAGCACATCCTACCAGCATGTGTCGGGAGCGGACGTTGTAACAGCAACCGGAGAGGTAATAAAAAGGAATCAGGATTTTAGCGGACAAATCAGGGACAGAGGCTCGGAATATATCAGTTTCACATTAAACATCCCCATCTTCAACCGTTTCCAGACACGCAACCGGGTAAAGGCAGCACGCCTGAGCATTCAGAATTACGAGCTGAGTTTGGACAATGTAAAACTGGCCTTGTACAAAGAAATACAGCAGGCATACCAAAGCGCCGTCTCGGCACAGGCAAAATACACCTCAACCGAAAAAGCGCGCGAAGCTGCCGCCGAATCGTTCAAATACGCCGAAGAACGTTACAGCGTAGGCAAATCCACCGTATTTGAATTTAATGAGGCCAAAACAAAACTGCTATCCAGCAAATCGGAACAAGTGCAGGCCAAATACGACTTCCTGTTCCGTGCAAAAATACTTGATTTTTATCGTGGAGTGGAGATAGATATAGAAGCCCCTCCAACCTCCCCGTAGGGGAGGCTTTTGAAATCCCCCCTACGGGGGGTGGGGGGGGCTGGGGCTCTATGCACCACAAAAGCCGGAAAGCACGGAACGCTTTCGTTATGAAAACGGTCGGATGCCGTTACCGAATAGTACAGGCCAAACTCTCCGTAAGTCATTTCCAGCATTATCTGATTGCCTCTGATGCCTGTTGCCAGTATATTCGGGGGGTTGTTTACATCCACATCTTCTTCGTTGGCGCAATACACCGTATAGCTTTGCTCTTCGGAGTTGTCAGCCGGTTGCCAGCTCAAACAGAGTTTCCCCTGCTCATTGATAGATGCTTCCAAATTGATGGGCGAATTGGGCGCCACATTATCCAGCCACTGCATGGATGGTAGTTTGGCGGGATGCTGATAATACTGCTCTTTAAGCGTCTCGTTTATCCCTTTGGTATCGGCTGTAATAATTCCGGCGCGAAAATAGGCCTGCCCTTTTACTCCTTCTTTTCGGGTGTAATCAATCTGTTGAGTTATGTCTTCCAGCGCCCAGTCTTTTTCCTGAGGAAGCAGCTGATAAGCTCCCAATCCGGGAACTACCAGCCTGTTGCCGCTGTTCTTCAACCAATCGTTCAGAAAAGGATAGAAATCGCCGTCCTTATAGTAAAGCATCGGATAAAGGGCATCGTGCTTACCCGACTGCATCCAATAGGCTGCATCCTGATACACACTTTCGTAGGCCGTCCAACTGCCTCTGTCGTAGTCCAGATTGCGGTATTTACCCACGGGCGAACTGCTTACCTGCACCCAGGGCTTTAGTTTTTTCACAAAATCGTATATCTCGCTCACCAGCAGGTTGATATTGCTCCTTCGCCAATCGTCCGGATTTTTGCCTTGACCATATTTCCGGTAAGTATCGTTGTCGGGAAAACGACCGGCTTTTTCGGGGTAGCGAATGTAGTCGAGCTGAATCCCGTCGATGTCATAATTCCGTACAAGCTCGTTTATCAGGGACAAAATATAGCTGCGCGTACCTGGATTCCCCGGGTCGAGATACCATTCGCCGTTGTAAAACCGACAGAGTTCGGGGCGCTTTTTCACCACCGAATTTTGTCCGTGGGCAGCCACCTGATTTTTTGTCCCCACCGGATAACTTACAAACCAGGCATGACATTCCAGGCCCCTCCGGTGGCATTCCTCAATAGCAAAGCCAAGCGGGTCGAACCCTCTTCCGGCAAACAGGCTCATAGGCTCTATAGCGGATAAATAAAACACATCGCCCCGGATTCTTACCTGAAAAAAGACCGTATTAAAATTCGATTCGCGGAGTTTATCAAGCATCTTGCGGAGTTGCGCCTTTTGTCCCTCCGCACCCAGGCCATGCGCCGGCCAATCCAATCCCCAATTGGTAGTGAGCCATACCGCCCTTACCTCGGTAGCAGGGCCGCTCCCCCTCAAAACCAAAGGAATAGACAGAAAGAAAAACAAAAAAAGAACAAAAACCACTTGCTTCATCTTGACCATTACAGAATTTCACCACAAAGATAGGAAATTAAAATTTAAGGAAAGCCCCCTAAATCCCCCGTAGGGGGACTTTTTGATCCCCCCTACGGGGGGCGGGGGGGCCGTAGGGCTTAACGCAATCAAGGGACCACCTTCCCAGGCAATCCCTTGACATATTCCATATTTTAATATCCAATTTAATATAATAAACAATTAAATTAGGCTGATTTTCTCTTAGCGCTTGCACGCCAGGATATTTATATGGAAGCCCCTCCAACCTCCCCGGCCTCTATCTCCCTACGGGTACTTTCTCCAAAAGGAGAAAGGAAAAGGTAAAAGCTTTTGGAGGCTTTCAGGGTGTTATTAATACTATTTTTTTTGTTTTATCGCAGATGCGCTCCCAGCCCCCTAAATCCCCCGTAGGGGGACTTGTTGAATCCCCCCTACGGGGGGCGGGGGGGCTGTTGGGGGGGCTGTTGGTTATTTTATTATTTTTTTAC
>NZ_BAAHWV010000042.1:0-23208 GCF_054601255.1 Viscerimonas tarda
AATCCGACAGAATGGTTGACCGATGTCCTGAATCGTATCAATGAACACAAAGTAAACGAACTAGCCGATTTGCTCCCTATGAACTGGGCGGAAAAAAATCCGCAAGGGTAGATTGCCGAATGCTTACGCCCTACCAATCCTCTTTTTGTTCCGTTTACTTCAATCTTTACCAAAATTCCATTGAGCAAACAGTTGATTTTATTTGGCTTTTCTTCAATGACAATACTTGGAAACAGTCGTTTTATTTTTTCTTTTAACGTTGTCAAGTGGGTTCTTATATCCAAAAATGTTTCTTCTCTTGACTTTATCGGGATATAAGTTACATCAATATCAACGGAATAACGTGGCAAATCAAGCACAAACAAATTGATTGCCGTACCTCCATGAATGGCGAAATCATCAATACCCGACACTATGGGTATGAGTTGAAGTAGCAATTTTACCCGCTCTTTGTATTCTGAATTATTTATAAAACAATCCATTAACAAAATCTGCTGATATAGAACTGCTTATTGGAAAAAGCAATGCTACTGCTGAGCGTTATTTGAAAATCTTAAAGGATAATAATCTGATAGAATATACCGGTTCTTTAAAAACAGGAGGTTATAGGATTATTGAATAATTTTTCAAAGGGGCTTTGTGATAATAGGCATTCTAATTCTCAATTCTACAATCCTCATCAACACATTTCGGATACTAAATGAAAAAATTTTCGCTATTCTCTTTTGTATTCTCCATTTTTTATATACCTTTGCACTCGCAAATACGCAATGGCCCCGTAGCTCAACTGAATAGAGTATCTGACTACGGATCAGAAGGTTACAGGTTTGAATCCTGTCGGGGTCACAAAAAATCGAAGCAAAATACAGTAAAATCCTGAATTTCAACGAAAATCGGGATTTTTGCTTTTAAAGCTCCCCCTGCTCCTTTTCCCCCTTTTTAAGTGAAATGTCCCCCCTCCTATTCGATGTAAAGCTCTACCTTTGTGTTATCGTTCTTTCGGGATATTACACAAAACTTAGTTTAAAATAAAATACCATGAAAAAAATTCTTTTCTCAATTGCTTTCATTTTTTTAGGGCTTACTCAAACAGGAGCACAGCCTGCAAGTATTACCGAATCGACCGGTTGGTTG
This sequence comes from Viscerimonas tarda, assembly GCF_054601255.1. NCBI lineage: Bacteria > Pseudomonadati > Bacteroidota > Bacteroidia > Bacteroidales > Dysgonomonadaceae > Viscerimonas > Viscerimonas tarda. The sequence continues at coordinate 1,135 of NZ_BAAHWV010000042.1, forward strand.
GAGTCGGCGTATGTAAAATGGACGCCTGTAACCGATGCTACAAGCTACAACGTATATTATAAGGCTGCAACCGCTGCGGATGCCGACTATAAAATACTGGACGACATGCTTATCAGAAAGTATGCCGGCTACTTCAGGGCTGATGCGGTTGGCCTCAAGGCAGGCGACTACACTATAAAGGTCGTTCCTGTGTTCGACGGTGCGGAAGATGCTTCAAAAGCGGCTATATCTGCAAGCATAAGCGTAAAAGCACACCTGAGGGAAGGCTTTGCTTTCTCGAGCAATTCGCCACAGAAAACCGCTTCGGGCGCATACAACGATGACGGCACATTAAAATCGGGAGCACGGATTATTTATCTGACTTCGGCAACGGCCAAAACAGTACAATTGGGTGTCGTAGTCGATAATAAAGGTAAAATAGAAACCCGTACGGGTATTGGCGATATTTTGGCCGGAAGAGAAAAAGGTTTTGACACGGCTCCGCTGGTAATCCGCATTATCGGAAACGTAACGGCAAGCGATATGAGTGGCCAAATCAATAGCCTCTCGCTGTTGGATTCAAAAGGTAAAACTTCTACCCCGATGAATACCACTATCGAAGGTATTGGCGATGATGCAACGGCCAATGGCTGGGGTATCCACGTCAGGGAATGCTCGAATGTAGAAATCAGAAATATAGGTTTTATGAATTTCCCCGATGATGGCGTTTCGCTGGAAGCCAATAATAAAAACATTTGGGTACACAACAATGACTTCCTTTACGGAAAAAATGGCGGTGGAGACAAAAATAAAGGCGATGGCGCGCTCGACAGCAAAACATCCGGCTATTCCACTTTCTCATTCAATCACTTCTGGGATTCGGGCAAATGTAACTTGTTGGGTAACGGAACCGAAGATCCTGAATTGCTGACCTACCATCACAACTGGTACGACCATTCCGACAGTCGCCACCCGCGCGTACGTTTTCATACCGTGCATGTGTATAACAACTATTACGACGGCAATTCAAAATACGGAATTGGCGCAGCGAAAGGTGGTCCTTCCATTTTTGCAGAAAATAATTACTTCCGTCATTGCAAATATCCGATGTTGATTTCGATGCAAGGTTCGGACATAGCCAGTGGTTCGGGTGGAACTTTTTCGAGTGAAGACGGCGGTATCATCAAGGCTTACGGAAACTACATCGAAAATGCCTCTCGCTTTGTGCCTTACAACGCTACATCGGCTGCTGTTGAGTTTGACGCGGTAGTAGTAAGCAGTCGAGACGAAACAGTTCCGAGTACCATAAAAACAAAAAAAGGCGCGTCCTCTTACAATAATTTTGATACCAACTCAAGCATTATGTACTCCTACGCGGTGCAAACACCCGAAGAAGCGAAAGCAAGCGTGATGCAATATGCAGGACGGGTGAACGGAGGCGATTTCAAATGGACATTCCTCGACAGCGAAGATACCAATGCCGAAATAATTCCGGCTCTCGCAACGGCTATCCAAGCCTATAAAGGCAGTGTTGTGTCAATCGGTTCGGGAGCTGGCTCTGACGATGACGGTGATGATGATGGCGATGATGACGGCGGCGACGATGGCGATGGAGGAAGTATTCCGTCCGGTACTTGCATAAAAGAATATATTCAGGCAACGGGAGTAAATACCGACAACGCATTTACAATAGAAGGCGCTTCCAGTAGCAATGGCGGTTCGCAGACATACAACGGCGCAACGCTCTCAACCGGATTAAAAATGGACAGTAAAGGGAGTGTTTCCTTTACCACAACTACGGATGGCGCCACGTTGATTATCGGCGCAAATTCCAAATCGGCGGGCGGGTCTTTTAAGTTGAATGATGTAGATCAGGGGAAAATTATTGCTGCCATGCCCGCGCTTACGGAACAAAAAATAACCTTGGGAGCAGCCGGAAGTTACACCATCCTGAAAGGCGCCAACGAAAACTATATCTATTATGTGGTTGTGCAGGAGAATTGTTCAAGCGGCATACAAAACACCGAAAACGCCGCCTCAATTCTATATCCCAATCCGGTAACCGATAACTTGTACATTAACCAGGGAACGGATGTTGAACGCATAGAAATATACTCTGCTTCGGGAGTGTTGGTAAAATCGGTAAAAGGCAATGTAAAAGCCATAGACCTAAGCAAGCTCAATGCAGGAAGCTATGTTGTGAATGTTTATACCGTACAAAATCCATACAAACAATTGATAATTAAGAAATAATTTTTTTGTTTCAGGATTAGTTAAATGTGTGAGGGTGTGCCGGTGGCCGCCCTCTTTTTTTTGTAGGAACAAAATAATAGTGTAAAATTCGTACATTTGCCCGTAGTTACATATCAATAACAAGAAAAGAAAATACCGTACGCAATCGATTGCCCGTTAGGGCATTCATATCAATAGAAAAAACAATAATACAATAACTAATCCCCGTAGGGGATTCACAAAATAACGAACATGGCAAATAGCTACACGCAAATCTACATTCATTATGTTTTCGCCGTTCAAAATCGGCTGGGCCTGATACAAAACCGTTGGCGAGACGAATTGTACAAATATATGACAGGTACGATAGATAACAAAGGGCATAAATTGCTTACAATCGGTGGTATGCCTGACCATATTCATGCACTTGTGAGTATGTCGCCAAGGCAGGCGCCTTCCGATTTAATGGCTGATATAAAACGTAGTTCCTCGTTGTGGATAAACGATAACTGCCTTGTTAGGGGAAAATTCTCCTGGCAAGAAGGTTTCGGTGCATTTAGTTATGGAAAATCGCAAATATCCGACATTGCAGATTACATAGATACACAAGAGAAGCGCCACAAAAAACGAACATTTATGGAAGAATATCTCGAATTTCTAAAATTATTTGAAATCGATTACGATGAAAAATATATTTTTAAACCAATTGAGTAATGTGAAACCTCTACGAGGTTTGGCTAGTGTTGGGGCATTTGTTTTCTATTGATATGAATCCCCTACGGGGAATAGGCGAGGTAATTTGTTATGGCATATATATCAATAGAAAACAGGCTAGTCAAGCTCTTACAACCCCATAGTGGGTTGAACATTTACGGCGTTCGGCGCTTGGTACATTAACCCTTACCCTTTCTCCGTCAAGTATTTCCAAAAGCGTACGGGCATGTGCTGGCGTTGCAGCTTCGGGTTGATGCGTTCTTTGATGGTCATGGATTTGAAGTAGCCTTTCCATAATTCCTGGAACAGTTTTTCATCTTCGGCCATCCTGCTTTCGTCCAGTTTTCCGGTCAATAGATGGCTGCCTTCGCCACTCAAGGTCATTTCGACCACTGTTTTCAGGTCGTAAAAGAAACCGTAGTTCCGTTTCATGTCATAAACAATCCATTGCTGGTCGGCAAACCGGTCTTTAAAGTACTCCAGAGATAGCGGTAAGGCATTGCACTTGGGGGCAATCGGCGCAAAATACATGTTATCGGCAGCTTTCTGAAAACGGGCGAACTGCCTGATATATTCAGCCTCTTTCTGTACCATTTTGGCCAGTTGACTGACGAGCAGCACATCGGGGTCGTTAAAATTCACTTCAATCGAGGTTTTGCTGTTAAAGGTCTTGCAGATATACCTGAACAACAAGCTATCGCTCTCCTCTTGTTCCGAAAGCCAAACCGCCCACAACATCCCGCTTGCCGTTTTCGACAACTTTTTTTCGAGCGCCGCCCATACCCGCTGACTTTTATCCGCCTGAGTAATCACCGTATAAATTTCTTCCGTAAACAGGGGCGCGACATCGTCCCCGGCAATCAGTTTACCGGGGAAACACTTCCTGCTGTAAGCATCGAATACGGCAGTTAATAAGCCATCAAAAGTTTTATCGTAGCGGAATACCAGCATATCTCCAAAGCATTTATCAATCGGGAAAAATAATCGAAAGCTGGTTGGTATTGTCCCCTTTTTTCTGCTTTTTTACGGTCAGAATTTTTCTGACTTGCTCGGGAGTGGTCTCGTTTATGGTGAAGACGGGTAACTCGTGGCAGGTGATAAAATATTGCGCCTTTTTCATCACTACGCCCATTTTTTTCAAGGTAAAAGCATTTACTTTGCTGTAACGGCGGGCGGCGACGATTAAGGTAGCCGATTTCACGCCAATCCCCGGCACACGGAGTATCTGCGCATAATCGGCTTTATTCACATCCACCGGAAAAGCTTCGGGATGGCGCAAGGCCCAAGCCAGTTTGGGGTCTATATCCAAATCAAGGTCAGGATAGCTATCATCCACAATTTCATTCACCTCGAACTGGTAGAAGCGCATCAACCAATCGGCCTGATAAAGCCGGTTTTCCCTCACCAAAGGCGCCTGCTTAATGGCCGGTAAACGCGAGTCGTAACTGTTAACGGGAATAAAACCCGAATAATAAACGCGCTTCATCTGCGGCCCCTGATACAAAGCGGAGGCCACCCTCAAAATATCCTTGTCGTTTTCGGATGTTGCTCCGATAATCATCTGTGTGCTTTGCCCTGCCGGAGCAAATTTAGGCGCATAACGGAAGCGTTGGCGTTCCTCTTTGCTCTGTATCATCCCCTGCTGAATGTACTTCATGGGCATAAACACACTCTTATGGTCTTTTTCGGGAGCCAGCAGTTTCAGATTTTGCTCGGTTGGTATCTCGATGTTGACGCTTAACCTGTCGGCGTAAAGTCCGGCTTCGTCAATCAGTTCTTTGCTTGCCCCGGGGATGCTTTTCATGTGTATGTATCCGTTGTAGCGATGGATGGTGCGCAGGTCTTTGACGACCCTCACCATGCGTTCCATGGTATAATCCGGCGTATTTACCACCCCCGAACTGAGGAAAAGTCCCTCAATATAATTCCGGCGATAAAATTCAAGTGTTAAATCGACTAATTCCTGTACGGTGAATGTGGTGCGTTTCAGGTCGTTGCTCCGGCGGTTGATACAATACGCGCAATCGTATATGCAGTAATTGGTTAGCATGATTTTCAGCAACGAAACACAGCGTCCATCCTCGGTAAAACTATGGCAAATACCCCAACCTGCGGCGCTTCCAATGGTTCCGGGTTTGTTTTTCCGGCTGGTACCACTGGATGCACAGGAAACGTCATACTTGGCCGATTCGGCAAGAATCTTTAGTTTTTCGAGTATATTATCGTTCATCGTTCTACAAAGATACCACATATAATCCGACAATCAAAACCGAAAACACTTCCAGGGTTTAATTGCTATCTTTCTGCTACATAGAGCGTTGCCCTATGCTATTGCTTAAAGGCTTTCAGTCTTAACCTGACGGCTATACCTGTAGCGGGTTGAACACCTACGGCGTTCGGGTGGTGGCGGTCATGTAATGCTTTTCTATTGATATGCAAGTCCTAACGGACTATTCTTATTCCTCGCAGGCGCAGGCTTGTAGCCTGTGTCCAACGACGAGTGAGTACATAAGACACGGACAGCATATCCGCGCCAGCAACAAAAAAATCACGATAACACCACGCCAACAGAATAAACACTGAGCTTGATATTCTCTCCCTCGTTCAAAAGTGTTTTAACGCAAGACTCAAGCGTAGAGCCGGTGGTAATAATATCGTCTATCAGCAGGATGTGCTTTCCTTCGAGCAGGGTATAATCTTTTACCGCAAATATGCCTTCAGTATTCGACCAGCGGTCAAATTTGCTCTGTTTCGTTTGGGAGGTATTGTCGATAACCCGTATCAGGTTGTTTGCCATAACCGGTATGCCTGTTTCCATGGCTATTCCTTCGGCTATTTTTAGCGATTGGTTATAGCCCCGCTTCTTTTCCCTGTTGATATGCAGAGGGACTGGCATTAAAAAGTCAATGCCTTCGGTAAAAGAGCTTTCCTGCAACGACAGGGCGCATAACCGGCCAATAAATACCCCGAGTTCGGGTTGATTGCGGTATTTCAGTTCATGTATTACTTTCTGTATTGTTCCGTCCTTGACAAAAGAAGCAAAAGAAGCCATCCGCACAAAAGGGAACCTCCCCGCGAGAGACTGTTCGAGCTTGTTTTCCCGTATTTTGTGAAAGTCGGTCTTGGGAATCGTATTCAGGCAGCTAAGGCAAATAAATTTCTCGCCGCTCATCAGCCGGTTTTGGCAGCAGATGCAGGTGGGAGGAAAAAGCAAATCCAGCAAATCAGCAAAAATACTCATCGGAAAAGTTATTGTTTATCAGTTTGCCCAAGCAGCGTTCTATCATATCCGGTTGAAAGCCCCTGCCTAAGGCAAAGCGGAAGAGTTTTTGCCTTTTTTCGTAGTCGGTTGCGGCTTTTACCGACTTCATTTTGGTTTGAAGCGCTTTCATCAACGATTCTTCAAAGCCCTCGACCGGTAGTTCGGCAAAGGAAGATTTAATAAGGCTTTCGGGAATCTGCTTCCTTTTGAGCTCGAATACAATTTTATTCCTGCCCCATTTATTGAAGCGCATTTTATCCTTGACAAAACCGCGGACATAACGTTCTTCATTCAGGTAGTTTTCCGAACGGAGAAAGGCTAGTATCCTGCCTATTTCCTCTTTATTCAGTTCCCATGCAAGCAACTTTTTTCGCACGTCCTGTTCGCACCTTTCGGCTTTTGAACAATACGAGGCCATTCGGGCAGTTGCTTGTTTTTCGTTAACCATTAATTCTAAATTAGAAGCCCCTCCAAACCTCCCCGTAGGGGAGGCTTAAAAGTCCCCCTCCGGGGGATTAGAGGGCTGGGCTTTAAAAGCCTTTTATACCCATAATCTGGCGCACGTCCCTAAGCGTTTTGGAAGCGCTTTCACGCGCTTTTTCCCTGCCCTGAACCGTAACCTTATGCAGATACTCAGCATCGTCCTGAATAGCCAGTATCCGTTCGCGAATAGGCGTTGTTACGGCAATAATATCTTCGGCCAGTTGCTTCTTCAAATCACCATACCGAATTTGGCAAGTATTCCACTTTTCTTCGAAATGATCGACAACTTCGGGTGTGGACACAACCTTCAGAATGGTGAACAGGTTTTCAATATAATCCGGTTTCGGCGAATATTCGGCTGTTGGCCCTGCATCGGTGAGGGCGCGTTTTACTTTTTTCTCTATATTTTTGGCATCATCGGCCAGGTAAATGCAGTTTCCTTCCGATTTTCCCATCTTTCCGCTGCCATCCAAGCCGGGTATTTTAATCAGCTCCTGTCCAAAATTATAGGCCACCGGTTCTTTAAAATACTCCACTTCGTATAAGCTGTTGAAGCGACGGGCAAATTTGCGGGTCATTTCCATGTGCTGTTCCTGATCTTTGCCAACCGGCACCTTATCGGCATTGTGCATTAAAATATCGGCAGCCATCAAGGTAGGATAGGTCAGCAGACCGGCATTCACATTTTCGGGATTTTTACGCGCTTTATCTTTGAAGGAGGTGGTTTTCGCCAACTCTCCCATGTAGGCGTGCATATTCAGCAACAAATACAGCTCGCACACCTCCGGCACATCGCTTTGCACATAAATGGTAGAGATTTCGGGGTCGATTCCTGCGGCAAGGTATTCGGTGAGCACGTTTTTAACATTCCCGTGCAATAATTTGGGATCGGGGTGGGTAGTCAACGAATGATAATCTGCGATAAAGAAAAAACACCTGTTTTCGTGTTGCATTTTCGTAAAATTCTTCAACGCGCCGAAGTAGTTGCCCAGATGCAAATTACCCGTAGAACGAATACCGCTTAAAACTGTCTCCATAATCTCTCTGTTTTCTGTTTTTTTTAATCTTGCAAAAGTACTAAAAGAAATGAAAAACTAAAAGTGAATTAGAGTGAAACGCAGGGCAAACGCATGAAAAAGTCCGAATAGGCTAAGGCTGAAAGCCTTTAAGCATTAGCTTATGGCAACGCCCAGTCGTGTTCGGAAGATTGTAATTATTTTTTATATAAAATCATACCCACAAAAACGAACATAAAAGGGGCTGTCTCAAAAGAACGCGAATTACGCGAATTATACAAATTTACGCAAATAAGCCACTCTATCTTTTTCTTATTTAATTGAATTTCAAGAATAAATAAATTGCGATAATTCGCGTAATCTGCGTAATTCGCGTTCAAAAATACTTTTGACACAGCCCCCACACATTAACCATTATTATTATGTCTATTTCCCTCCGAAACTGAAATCAACCGGAATATACATTGGTGCGGCAATTCGTTGATTTCCTATCAAAAATGTAGGTTTAATTTGTACCGACACCTTCGACTTTTCGCTACCGATTCCCAAAAAGTTCTTGGCAATATTTGTTACGGCATTTTTTGAATCGCCTTTCATCATCGAAGCCAAGTCGAAACCTATGCTCAAGGGCAGCACTTGCTGTCCTCCTGCCGGTACGTTCAGCGACTGTTCTACCGAGCCGGTAGTAAACTGAATGCCATCAATGCTGACAATGTACTGCAATCCCTGCATCAAAGCCGCTGATGTATTCGGATTAGATACGCCCAGATTCAGCGTAAAGTTTAACGGAATAGACGAAGATTGCCCCGAAAATAAGGCCAAAATTTTCGTCATATTCAAGGCCGATATTCCACTGGAAAGATTCATTCCCGAAACGCTCAAGTTGGAAATGGAATTGTACTCATACTTGCATTGGGTCATGTTGTAAAGGCCCACTGCTTCTTGTTTAACCACGTCGCATCCTGTCAGGAGGAAGAATACGCTGAATAAGATACTAAACAATTTTAATTTCATGATTTTCCTGTTTTAATGTTATTTAATTGTTACCATAGTAGCCCCAAATCCGTATTCGCGAAAAGAAGCATCCTGGTAATAGTAATTTTTATAGTTCGATTTCAGCTCTTTGAGTATTTCATTCTTCAATATGCCATTGCCTTTTCCGTGGATAAAAACGATTTTCCTGCCTTTCTGCTTCTTGTTTTCATCCAACACCTCTCTGAATTTTTGCATCTGGTAATCGAGCATATCCTTGGCCTCCAAACCGGCGGTGGTATCAACTAATTCGTCAATATGCAAATCGACTTCGAGAACCGTATTTTTATCTTCTTTCCTTTCGATGCGTTCCCGTCTAGGCCGGATTGGGATCTCTTTTTCTACCATGGCCAATTCGAGATCTTCGGCTGATATTAAGAATTCTCTTTCGGGTAAATCTTTTCTGGCTATGTAATAAATCAAGGCTTCGTCTTCAAAATAATCATTCTCGCGAAAACTGTGAAGCTTATAAAACTTAACCGTATCAATATGCAATTCAACAGAACAGGGATTTTTCAGGCTGAAAGGCTTGCCTTTTTTATAGGCGATGTATTGAAAGGCCAGTCTTTCCAAGTCATTCAGGTTTTCCTTTTCAAATTCCTCCAAAAACAGCTTCGTATTGGGTTCTATCAAGCCCGAAGAACGGTTTATCCAGCCATTACCGGTTCGGCTCATGTAGCTGTACGACAGAAAATAGTTGCTATCGTTCACCAGATAACATTCATACGAAGTTGTGTTCAATTGCTTGATATTCAACGGAAGATAGGCCAAACATACCGTAATCTGCTCCCCAGTCTTCGTTTCTTCGATAACAGCAGGCGCCACCGTTTTTTGCGTGGGGATAAGTTCCTGCACCGGTTTTACCGATTGCCTCACCTGTGGTTCTCCGGCGGGTTCCACCAGAACACATTCGCGTATCAGAATGGGAGTATCGAAGCCATCATCGTCCACAATAACAATATCTTTCCCCTGGAAACCGGTTATGATTCCTCCGCCTACCGAATTCAAAAAACGTACTTTATCTCCTATTTTCATCCTGTCTGTTCTCGTTCGCTCGTCCGGTATAAACCCTCCGCGCTTTTTTATTCCCACAAAGTTGACTATTTTTGTCCGAATAAAAAAGTAAACGTGGAAATATCAACTGTCCAAAACATACAAATCGGCGATTATACTTACGATCTGCCCGATGAAAAGATTGCCAAATATCCTTTAGAAAAGCGAGATGCCTCAAAATTGCTCTTCTACCGCAACGGGGAAATGGAAGAAAACATTTTTTCGTCCATCGCCACATACCTGCCCGGTAACAGCCTGATGATTTTCAACAACACGAAGGTTATTCAGGCACGGATGTATTTTCGGAAATCAACAGGAGCGAAAATCGAGATTTTCTGTCTCGAACCTTGCACCCCGCACGATTATGCCCTTATCCTCCAAACCAATCGCAGCTGTTCGTGGGTTTGTTTGGTCGGCAACCTGAAAAAATGGCGGGAAGGAGAGTTGTCTAAAACAATCCGCATCAGGGATAAGCAAATCGAATTGAAAGCCCGTAAGCTACAAACGAGCGGCGACAGCCATATTATCGAATTTGAGTGGAACGATGACAGCATCCTTTTCTCCGATATTCTGGAAACGGGCGGGGAATTGCCGATACCACCCTATCTCAACCGAAAGGCCGAAGAAAAGGACAAAGAAACCTATCAGACCGTTTATTCAAAAATAAAAGGCTCGGTGGCCGCTCCTACCGCAGGCCTGCATTTTACGGATGAGGTATTTGCCAAACTCGCTGCAAAGGGCATCAGAACCGATGAGGTAACGCTGCATGTTGGAGCGGGAACATTCAAGCCCGTGAAAACGGAAACCATTGAAGCACACACCATGCACACCGAGTTTATTGCTGTACCGAAAGCGATCGTCGTCAATTTGTTGCACCATACAGGAAAAGTTATTGCCATAGGAACCACTTCCGTCAGAACGCTCGAAAGTTTGTATTACCTGGGCGCCCTGCTGGAAGAGGACAAAAACGCCGAATTGAAAATTACCCAATGGCAGCCATATAACGAGGAGAATAACTTCATTCCCGTAAAAAAAGCCTTGGAAAATATCCTGCAATACATGGAAGCAAACAGCATGGAAACCCTCTTTGCCGATACGCAAATAATGATAGCCCCCGGTTACGAGTTCAAAATTGTGGATGGAATAGTAACCAACTTTCACCAGCCGCAAAGCACCCTGTTGTTACTGGTGTCGGCTTTTGTAAACGGCAGCTGGCGCAGCATCTACGATTATGCCCTGAATCACCAATTCCGCTTTCTTAGCTATGGGGATAGTTCGTTGTTGTTGAGGTAGAAACTATCTTCTATTAAAAATAAAATCCAAACCCTGAGAAGCATAGTGTTTGAATTTAGTGTCGGAAGATATAAGCGGTATTTTGTCGGAGATGGCTTGAGCTATGATAATGTGGTCGTTGGGATCTTTATGTCCGGGATATGGATCAATATGAGAATATGCTATTAAATGCTCTTTAGTAACACTCAGCATTTTTATATTAAGTAATTCTAAATCATTGAACAATTCCTTTGAATTCTTATATTTAAGGTATTTCAACTCTCCGGCATTATAATTTTGTATAATCTCTCGAACAGCAAAAGGACTAATATATAATAGATTTTCAGAATCATCAAGAATATCTATTACATAATCAGTCAACTCATCGCGCGAGTGAGGAGACAACGCAAAGATTACAATATTAGCATCTAAATAATATCGCATACTTACTTAAGAATAGCTTTTATATTTATGACTTCAAAAACGCCACCACCGTTCGCCCAATAAGTTCTTAGCGGCCCCATTTTCTTTTCTGGAACTTCTTCGTTGGCTTTGGTTTCAACTTTTTTAGTTTCGACCTTCTTGGATGTTTTAGTAGTTTTCGTTGTTTTCATATCCGATACATTTGGTATTACAAATATAATGATAATTTTTTAATCCAAAATAGTCTTTGATTCTTTTTGATGTCCTCCCCAGGGCAAACACATGAAAAAAGTCCGAATAGGCTAAGGCTGAAAGCCTTAACTTGGCGTAACAGCCGTTTTCATGCGTTTACCCTCCCCCCCTTATGCACGAAGAACGCCCCCAATAAAGCGGAGCTATCGGGAAAAATAGAAAGTAGATGGATGCGAAAATTATTTCAGCTCAATCAATTTGAAGGTATAGCCTTGTTCTTTCAGCCATTCGATGGAGCGAGGCAAGGCTTCTTTCATCGTTTTTTCGGCTTTAAGCGAATCGTGAAAGACGATTATCGAACCGTTTCGGGTATAGCGCTTCACATTCTCGAATACATCGTCTGGGGTTGTATGTTTACTGTAATCGCGTGTTACAACGTCCCACAGCACAATTTTGTATTTCTTCCGCAGTTTGAAAAATTGCCGGTGGCGTATGTGTCCGTGGGGCGGGCGGAACAGATTGGAGGAAATATAGCCACTCGCCAGCTCTACATTCTTCACATAGTTTTTTGTGCGCGTCCTGAGTCCCTGTAAATGATTAAATGTATGATTGCCTACGAGATGCCCCTTTTCGAGTATTTGCTTGTATATTTCGGGATACTTTCTGACATTGTCGCCAACGCAAAAAAAGGTGGCTTTAAGCTCGTATTTATCTAAAATATCCAAAACCCATGGAGTTATTCCCTGAACAGGACCATCGTCAAAAGTAAGATAAACTACTTTCTTTGTCTTTGAAGGTATTCTCCAAAAACCGCCGGGGAACATCAGTCTGTAAATTAAAGGTGGTTGTTCTATCAACATATAATAACAAGATGGAAACGGAACTACAATTTATAACAATCGCAATTCCGTTTTCCTTTTTCACATAAATTCGTTTAATAATGCAGGACAGAATTTTTGCATCATGCCCAATGTTTTTTGTATAATCGCTTCTTGCCTGTTACGCACAACCGTATCAGGAATTGATTGGTATGTTTCAATGGCATCTTCGGCAATACTCTTCAGCGCGAAACCGCCCAAGGACTGATTACCGGCTGCAAAATAGAGTTGAGAGTACGCAAATAACTTATCGGTTATTTCGGCATATTTCTCTTTGTTACCGCTTCTGTTGTAAATAGAGGCTACACGAAGCAGAGCGGAATAGCTTTCTGCAATTTCTTTTGTGCAGGATGCAATTTGGCCGGGCCTAAGCCTGTTATACCAATTAATTGTTTTCTGCGCCCTGTTTTCAACCAGATTAAGTATTTCGCTTGCCTTTTCGGGTTGTCCCAATTTGATGTATATGTCTGCAAAAGTAATGCCTTCGGAATCCAACGGAATAGTTGCAGGAGGAAGCGCCTCCAGGCAGCGATTCAAGGCGATAAGCGCTTTGTCGGTCTTTTCTTCATTCAGCAATGCTACGATAAGCTGTGTAAACATCATTCTGAATGTACGGCACATTCTCAGGTTGTTTTCGTCCAAATATACTTTCGGATTTTCGATACCTCCCCACAGAAATTTATTGACCATATTATCGAATGCAACTTCGGTATTCACGCCCGATGCACTGACGGCGCCCGGTGTAATCCGGTAATTGATACCTTCAAGCGAAAACTGGCTACGCATATTGAGGTACATATCGGGGCCAACTGTCGCGGCATAATAAATAGGGCGTTTCCAACCGTCCTTGTTGATGTTGTTCAACATTTCCAGAATCATAATATCGTTCCGGTAAACGATGCCCTTATTGGCTATGTTAATCGTCATCTCGGGAAGAGGTCTGGAACCTAGCTTTTTCCAATCAATGGCTGCTGAATCCAGGCTCATTGTCAATTTGCCTGTTGGTATTATCAAGCCATCGGCAACGTACGGATTCCTTGGAGCATAGTTGTCTTTGGTTTTCAGGATATTCATCATTTCGTCCAAAGGAATCGACTCCCTGAAAGCGCTTGTATCGTAGTATTGATTGTAATTGATTTGTTCCGATTGCAGGCTATTCAACCAATCGTTATTCGCTTTTCCGCCTTGCACATTGCTTTTTACGGCTGCATCCAGTTGCTCTTTCGGCAACACATAGGCATACAAACCTTTGTCGCCTACATAACGGCTTTTTGTCCATGTTATCGGAAGCGGTTTGGATTCATAAGCCTGTCGCCTCATCTGATCGACGTACCAGTCTGTCTGGAGGTAGCTTAAATTACATACACGTACATCCGTACGGAATCCGTCAACCTCCTGTGCATACCAAAGCGGGAATGTATCGTTATCGCCGTTGGTAAACAATATGGCATCCGGCTCGCAGCTTAAAAGGTAATTCCGACCAAAATCGCGCATGGTATAACGTCCCGACCTGTCGTGGTCGTCCCAGTTTTGGGAAGCCATTTGCACCGGGACAAATAAAACAGCCACCGTTACAATAATGGCCGCCGGACCTTCGGGCAGGGCTTTTTTCAACAATGTCCACAAACCGGCAGCGCCCAATCCTATCCATATACAGAATGCATAAAACGATCCGGCATAGGCATAGTCGCGTTCGCGAGGTTCAAATGGTTTTTGATTCAGGTAGAAAACAATCGCCAAGCCGGTCATGAAGAACAGCATAAATGTTACCAGGAACTGTTGATCCCCTTTCGATTTCCGGCTTATCTGAAACAAGATTCCTGCAATACCCAATAAAAAAGGCAGCATGTAATAAACGTTGTGCCCCTTGTTTTCGGCAATATCGGGAGGAAGATTATCCTGCGAGCCTAAGCCTCGCAGTTCGTCAATAAAGCCGATTCCGGTAATCCAGTTTCCGTTATTGATTCCACCCATATTCTGTATATCGTTCTGACGGCCCGAGAAGTTCCACATAAGGTAACGCCAGTACATGAAATTGACCTGATAAGTGAAGAAGAACTGTAAATTCTCCAGCATTGTGGGCGGCACTTTTTCGTCTTTTATCCCCCCCCACATCTTATATCCTTCGATATGACGCGATTCGCTTGAATGCATCCGCGGGAACAGCATCGAATTGGTATAGCCGTAGGTTGGCGTTGTGCCGGCTACAAAATAGCGGTCCTTTTCTTCTTCCGATTCCTTTACAATTTTGTCGTATTTCGATTTCACGCTGCTTTCAATCGCTTTTCCTTCGTAGTCTCTTTTTACCTCCGAAGCATACGTGCGTCCGTAGAATAACGGCGTATCGCCATATTGCTCGCGGTTGAGGTAATCGGTGAGCGAAAATACATTCTCGGGCGAATTTTGATCCATTGGCGGATTGGCCATCGAACGAATAGGTATCAATGCAAACGACGAGTAGCCGATAAGTATAACCAGCAGACAAAGAACGGATGTATTGAGAATCCGGTAATTCGCTTTTTTCCTGAAAAGAACAAAGCTAAGCCCCCCCAACAGCAGAATCCATAAAAAAGGATTTGAACTGATAAATGTTATGCCTGCAAGCATAATGCTCAACAAAAACGAAATCTTCGCCCTCAAATCATTTCCTTTTGCCGACAGGGTTTCGTAAAGGCTCCAGCCGATACTTGCAACGAGCAAAATAAGGTAGATGAAAACGCCTGTGTTATAAGAAAATCCAAGGCTGTTGACAAAGAACAGCTCGAACCATCCGCCCACTTTGGTAAATCCGGGGATAATACCATACATCAATACAACGACTAATGCAAACGAGAACAGCAAGGCCAGAAGAGCGCCTTTCAGGCTTATTTTATCGAATTTCTTGAAATAATATACCAGTACAATGGCTGGAATACACAGCAGGTTCAGCAAGTGGACGCCAATAGACAGACCCATGGTATAGGCTATCAGCACCAGCCATTTGTCGGAATGCGGTTTTTCGGCGGCGTTCTCCCATTTCAGAATAAGCCAAAAAACAAGCGCCGAAAACATGGACGAATACGCATACACTTCCCCCTCAACAGCCGAAAACCAGAATGTATCGGTAAAAGTGTATGTCAGCGCGCCAAGCAAGCCGCAACCCATAATGGCGATAAATTCGCCGGTTGTCATGTCTTTGCTCGTATCGGTATAGATGAGTTTTCGGGCCAGATGAGTGATTGTCCAAAACAGGAACAAAATAGTCAGGGCGCTTAATACTCCCGACATGGCATTCACCATCATGGCCACCTGCTCGGGGTTGGAGGCAAAGAGAGTGAAAAATTTTCCGGTCAACATGAAAAAAGGCGCCCCGGGCGGGTGTCCTACTTCCAGCTTATAGGCCGATGTAATAAATTCTCCACAATCCCAGAAACTGGCTGTAGGCTCTATTGTCAATAGATAAACAATAGCAGCAACTGCAAAGCAAAACCATCCCAGGATATTATTTATTAAGTTGTATCTTTTCATAAGAGCGTATAATATCTATGATTTTAAATTCTCGGCTGCAAAGATAGCTAAAACATTGTAACAAAGAAAAAAAATGTACACCAACGATAGGCAAACCTTGAAAAAATTAGACCCTGCTTGTAGGACATAGCCGTTAGGCTAAGGCTGAAAGCCCTTCTAAAATTTTTTACGCATCTTTGTTATGATTTGTCGCATTTAGAACTTGAATCTGCGGAACCGAAATGCTCATCCAATATTTGTACATTAGTAATGTAAACCTTACCTTTGTGTAAACCTGCGACAGGTTTATGGCGTTTATTTTTTCAAAACATGCAGAAGAACAGCTATTGAGACGGGGAATAAACCGCACAATTGTCGAAGTTGTTGTATTGCAGCCCGACCAAATACTCGCGGATGAAGAGGATGTGGACATGGCAGTTTATCAGTCACTGATAAAGGACGATGGGCAAATGTTTTTCCTGCGCGTTTTCGTAAATACATCCAAATCGCCGAATGTGGTAGTAACTGTTTATAAAACAACTAAAATACACAAGTATTATGAAAGTAAAATATGACAAGGAACAAGATATTCTCTACCTGTCGTTTAGCGATGAGGCTATTTTTGAGAGCGACGAAGAGAAAAAAGGCGTTATTCTTGACTATTCCAGCGAAGGCAAACTGGTTGGCATAGAGTTGTTGTGCGCCTCAAAACAAATGGGCAACCCTGCCAAGGTGGAATATGTAGTGGCGTAAAATTGCCCAATAAATAAAATTAAAGCGGCAAACCATTTTTCAGGCTTGCCGCTTAATTTATTTTACTACGGATTCAAGTCGTTTAAAATAGACTGAGCAAATCTCAATAAAAATGCGGTCAATTCATTTATAATGCGAATTAAGGATTGAAACTTCCAATAGCCCAGCGGGCTTCCATATCAATAGAAAAAACGGTCTAATCCCCTCACAGCTTGTCCGTAGGAGATTCACCTGTTCATTCGTGTATCCCCTACGGGGAAAATGGCAAATCGCAATGCTCATTTTCTATTGATATGGATGTCCTACGGACAAGCTGATTTTCAGCATTTAATATATCTTTCAAGCCTTAATTCGCATTGCTAAGAATTAAGTGGTAAAATATAATTAAAGACAATTATGATATTGCAAATAAAATATATACCTTTGCAAATGGAATATATAAACTATTACAAATGGAATATATATTACGATAGTAATGGAATAAAAATAATTTATTATGAAATTATCTGATATAGAAGAAGTTGCATTTGAACAAAAAGAAATGCTACTTCATAGCGACAATGGAATCCCCCGCGAAGCATTGGGCGATTTGCCCGATTTGCAATCACATGCACTAATTATTTCAGGTATTCGCCGCTGTGGAAAAAGTACATTGTTGAGGCAGCATCTGCAACAACTTGGACAAGATTTTTTCTATTTCAACTTTGAAGATACACGCTTGTATGATTTTCAGTTGAAAGACTTTTCCTTAATGAATACACTTATTGAGAAATCGGGCATAAAGACGCTTTTTTTTGATGAAATACAAGCGGTGCAGGGTTGGGAATTGTATGTGCGCCAAAAATTAGATGCTCATTGCAGAGTGGTTGTAACAGGCTCCAATGCCTCGCTGTTGAGTCGCGAATTAGGCACAAAACTCACAGGACGGCAGATAACCAAAGAGTTATTCCCATTCTCATTCACCGAGTTCATTGCTTTCCGAAACGAACAACCGTCTTACGAAAGTTTCATAAGTTATATGCAAACAGGCGGTTTTCCCGAATATGTCAAAAGTGGCAACACCGATATTTTACGTGCGTTGATAGATGATATTTTGTATCGTGATATTGTAGTACGCTACAATATTCGGGATGTTTCTTCGCTAAAGAGATTGCTGTCGTACCTGTTTTTCAACGCCGCAAAACTAACCTCGCCAAGCAAACTCAAAGATATTGCAGGTGTAAAATCGCCTTCTACGGTATTGGATTATTTCTCCCATTTCGAGGCTTCGTACTTGTTGCAACTTTTACCGAAATTTTCGTTCTCAGCCAAATCACAAATGCTTGCGCCCAAGAAAGTATATATCTGCGATACAGGTTTGATAAAAGCCGGTGCGATTTTGTTAACGGAAAATTACGGTTATTTGTTAGAAAACATTATTTTTTCGCATTTACGCCGCAAAAGTAAAGAGCTGTTCTATTACAACGAAAACAACAAGGAATGCGATTTTGTAGAATTGGAACAAGGCAAGATAAAAAGTTTACTACAAGTCTGTTGGAATTTAAACTCAGATAATGAAGAGCGGGAAATAAACGGTTTGATTGATGCGATGCGCTATTTCAAACAATCGAATGGCTACATTATCACAGCAAATCAAAAAGATACGATTTCGCACGAGGATTTAATCATAGAAGTTATTCCTGCCTATGATTTTCTATCAATTAATAACACCCAATACCAAAAATAATTATGGATTTTAGCAAATATCTCAATCTAAATAAGAAAACCCGAAAATGCTAGTTCATCGCAGGCTGGTTATATATGGCTTTGCAACAAGCAATTGTTTTAGGTTTTCATAGTTTAAATTTATGCATAAATCTTTCTTTTCCATATTGTTGTGTCTGCTTTGCTCGCCAAGTTTATTCGCGCAGCAGGGGATTATCAGGGGTATTGTTGTTGATAGCCTTAGCGCCCGTCCTGTGCCGTATGCCGGCATTCGTTTGTGCAATGCTTCGGACAGCAGTTTTGTTAAGGGCGCCACAAGCAATGACAAGGGCGCGTTTTCTATTGCTGCAAGTCCCGGCAACTATCTCCTTGATATTTCTTTGCTTGGCTACAAATCCGCAAAGAGGAGCATAAACACAACCAAAGCCGAACCGGATAGCCATTTGGGTAGCATTGTCCTGTACCAAGAGGGTTTTGCGCTGGGGGAAATGGTGGTTACAGCTCAACTGCCCGATGTGCTTGTCAAGGGCGATACGATAGAGTACAATGCGGCTGCCTATTTGCCCGATGAGAGCGCTATTCTGCAAGATTTGGTAAAGAATTTGCCCGGCGTTGAACTTGATGGGGACGGGAACCTGAAAGCAAACGGAAAGCGAATAACCAAAATTACCGTTGACGGAAAGGAGTTTTTCAACAACGATATGCAAATGGCATTGAAGAACCTGCCTGCCAATATGGTCAAAAAGCTTCAACTTTTTCAGGAACAGAGCGAAAAATCGAAGGTTTCGGGAATTAAAGACAACAACGAGAATCAGGCGCTGAACCTCGAAGTAAAGGAAGAATTCAGGCAGAGCGTTTTTGGCGATGCGGCTCTGGGATATGGGAGCAAAGACCGCTATCTGGGCAGGGCAATGGTCAATGTCATGAAAAACGACAACATGCTATCGGTATTGACCGGGACAAACAATACCAATGAGGAGATAGACGGAAACGACTATCAACTAATAGGTTATGGCGTTGGAGGAGGCATTGATACGAAAAAAGAAGCGGCGATTAACTTCAATGCCAGGCAATCGGACGAATTGACAATAAACGGGGATGTGTGGTACGGGGTTAACTCAAATCTGACGGAGGACGAATCGAAAACCGAAAGCATTGATGTGGAGAACGGCAATTCTATCCACCGCGATACAATCAGAACAAGCAGGGATCAACGGGACCTGAACGTTTATCTGAACTTTGACTGGAAACCCGATTCGTTGACCGTGATCTATTTCGGGGTAACGGGCGGGTATTCGGAAACCCAAAGCACGGAAAAATCGGGGGCGAGCTCTTATTACATCGACAAGGAACAGAACAGAACCCGCAGCTCCTACCTGCGCAACACCAAAGGAGATGGCTATAAGCTCCGCGGAACATTGAATGCCGGAAGAAAACTGAACTCAAAAGGACGGAATATAAGCTTCGGCTTCAGCGGGTCGCTAAGGGAGAACCGGAGCAAGGGCTTTAACAAATCGCTGACGGAATATAGTTCGGGAGTGGAGAACAAAACACAAGACCAGCGCCTGAAAACCGGCAGCGACGAATCAGCGTACACCCTGTCGGTGTCGTATCTGGAACCGGTTACGGACAAAAACAGCCTGAATATTTCTTACTCCCTGCATCAGGATAAGAGTGGCTATACCAACGATAAATACAAAAAAGCCGACCCCTCGAACCCCTTATCCGACTACACGGTGATAGATACCTTGTATGCCAGCAGCACAAACGACCGGCGCCTGTCGCAAAAAGTAAATCTGGGATTTCAGTCGCTGCATGAAAAGCTTGAATATAATATTGAGCTTGGTCTGGATTTTTTTTCGACTAAGAACACGATAACCCGCCGGATTGACTCGGTTGAATGTCTGAGACAAAATGCCGTTAATTTTTCGCCCAAGCTATGGTTCAAGTACCTGATTAACAACCACGAACAGCTCAATATCAGTTACAGAGGCAGCACAAGGCATCCTTCGGCAGATCAGCTTTCGGCAGATACCACCTACTTGAACAACACCAGCAAAATATACGGAAATCCGAACCTGAAAGCCGGTTTTGAGAACTCGTTCGGCCTCTATTACCAAAAGTCGGATTACGAAAAAGGGGGCTTTATGTATATCGGCGGGTCTTTCAATCAGGTATTAAATCAGGTAGCCAGCTACTCCAAGAAGGATACGCTGTTTAATTCGGCGAGCAGCTACAAAAACGTGTCGGGGAATTGGGGCGCCGATTTATCATTGACCTGCAATGCACCGATAAAGAAAGATAAATGGACGTTTTCGACTTACACCTCATTCTTTTTTCACCGGAATAAAGGCTTTGCCAATGGCGAAGAAAACAGCTCGAGCAGCGCAGGTATGCACGAAAGTATTACGCTGAATTTCAAGTCGAAAAAACTTGAATCGCGTTTGCGCAGCCGGTACAGCTACAACCTGACCAAAAACAGTTTGCAAAGCCAACGAAATGTGGATATATCCAACCTCTTCCTCAGCAACACGACCAGACTGAAGCTCCCGTTCGACTTTAAACTGGAAAACAACCTGAGCTACTCGCATAATTTCGGCTACGGTTCCGACTACAAAAAATCGGAAATAATGTGGAACGCCGGCCTGTCGAAACAATTCCTGCGAAAGAAAATGGGAACCCTAAAAATCCAGTTCTACGATATACTGAACGACCGGAACAACACCAACCGCTATGCCGGAAACGGCTATATATCGGATATGCGCACAAACACAATCGGGCGGTATGTGATGTTCAGTTTCTCCTATCGGTTTAATCTGGCTAAGGGGGAGGGGGTTTTTTAGGGTTAAAGGATTTTTTTGCGTCATGCCGATCATAGTCGAGACATGAGACATTAACCGGAAATGACCGAAACGGCAACTATCCGGTGAATATAAACAGCACTTCCGTGAATAGTATATATGATAGCCATTTTTTTTGTAATTGACTCGCCGGATGTTAAAACCAAACTGTCTGTAAAGAGCGTTATCTTGAATGGCATAAACGGCAGCGTTACGTTCCAGTATGTCAATCGTATCAAGTAAGCCTCTCAAATATTTTTCAGCAGTATCAGGTGCGGAATAATCATAAGTTATTACTTCAAACAATGTCTTTAAATCATCAAAAGCAGCGTCAGAATATACAACAGTATATATCATATCAAACGAACTTTATGTTAGTCCCGTAATGTTCATTAAAACGTTTTTCGATTTCCCCCCATACTTCCTTATGGGTATGTGTTCTCCCCTCGTCAATGGCGGCAACAACATTATCCGGCGCAGGGTATTCTAAGCGTACCGATTTCTTTTTTTCAAGTTCACGTACAATCTTTCTGCCTGCCGGACGGCTTATGTCTATGGTTGCAATTACTTTATCTTCCATCAGTATATTTTTGTGATTTACTTTCTACAAATTTACATAAAAATACTGAGAAACTGTTTAAATTTTATTTGAGATTTATTTTATTGAGCATAATCATAATAAAAGCAAGATGAATCATAGCCTCACTTGAGCTTATTGTATATTCATAGTCTTTAGCCAAGCGTCTGAAATTTTC
>NZ_BAAHWV010000043.1:0-23063 GCF_054601255.1 Viscerimonas tarda
AGGAATGGTTCTGTATGGAAAGGGGTAACAAGCGCAGACTCGGCAAAAGTTTATTTTACGCCGAATGTTGTGTCGGCCAATATTAATGGCACAGCTATTAGCACAATTTATAACGACAGTTTACGAAATGATACCTTGCAATGTAAGATTGTTGTGGTGAATGTTGAGTTTGAGGAAGATCCTTCACAAAAGTGGGGATTTGATGAAAATGATCCGACAAAGGAAGATGATTATCCATCTTTCAGGACAGCACCTGTGCAAGGAATAAAATGGAAATCTCTAAAAAATGATGGAATATCGGATAATATACTTGTAAAAGCTATACCAAATGGCGCCGAAAAGGCAATAAAATTTGTTTTGTCTGACCCAAATTTCCAAATAATCTCTTTTACGCCAACAGCTAATTCCAAATATCAATTATCAATAAAAACAACCAGTGCGATAAATGCAGATTTAATACCTCAAATCGGTTATTTTACCAATGATTCTATGCAGATGAAACTACATGGAATGGGTGGAAATAGTCAAAAAGTTCGTATAATTATTGTTCATGAAAGTAACGATGATGTTCAAGTTGTACCTTTTGGAAATACGACAGCATCTGATACAACAGTAGTTATATCAAGTGGAAACAATAAATTTTTGGATTCTAGAAGAAGAATTGATATTCTCGGCGATGATCAAGTTATCTATAATTCTGCGATGGGGGACAGCGTTGTAATAGCTGGTACAAATAAAATTTGTGAGAGTCGTGCCCATAACATGGATATAAAAACAACACTGATTAGTATGGTGCAGCTACAGGATACTTTGAATAAATACTACAGCCAAAGCGTATATAAATGGGAAGTAAAATCTATTGAAGAAAGGTCAATTAATTTTGATTTAAACAAAGATGGTCAAATTGATGTTTCTACATGGAATACACCGGAAATGAAAGTTATAGCAGACAGTTGTGTCAGAAATGCTACTATGTTTAGTATTATTGTCGTGGACAATCCGAATGATGGAAGTAATGGATTCTCTGAGTTTCCTATAAATAATCCACAAAAACTAGCCTTTGTACATCCGGCTAATGCCCCCCAAATATATATGACCATTTGTCATGAATTAGGGCATGGAGCTTTTAATCTACAGCATCCTTTCCATGAATTTAGTGGTTTTCCAAAGGGGAGAAAAGATATTTTAAACATTATGAATTATGGTATTCAAAGAAATAAATTCAGAAAATATCAATGGGAAAAGATAAAATAAAAATAGTTATGAAAAAAATAATTTTTAGCATCTGTTGCTTGATAAGTATAAATGCACTACCGCAAACAGTAGTTGAACAAATAAAAGAACGTTTAGAACGATCCCAAAAGAACACTTCATTTGATAGTTATTCTATTGACATCTTATTTAATAACAGGAAAACAATAACAGAAGCAGAACTTGACTCTATTTTTGAAATACACAAAGAATATTATGGTAAGGCCGCAGACGCTTATGAGCCTATTTTGGACGGCATGTGGTATGTTTACGCAAAGACAAACAATAATATGTTGAAAACAAGTATTTTATATATGGCAGAACAAGCAATCAACGACACTATTATTGATTATGTTCAAAGAAATAATATTTCAAAACTTTTCATAAATGGAGTAGATTTGCAGTTCTTTGATGAAAAAATGAAAGTGGAGGTAGTAAAAAATTTGAATTTTCCATACAAGAATGACAGAAAAAATATGTTGAATTACAATATGATACTTCTTGCTGGAGCTTTGAATATGCAAGATATAAAAGACAGGCTATATATCATTGCAGATAGTAGCAGCATGAATTATGGTATTTATAAAGAAGCAGCCAAAATAGCATTATGTCGAATGGGAGAGAGAAAAATGCTTATAGAATTTTTTTCTAACTTGCAATCTATGCAATTAAAGGATGTTCTTGATAGATGGAAAGAAATAGAATACATAAAACAAAAAGAGAGTGTTGATATATTACTAAAAATATTATACTCGGATGAAACGAGACCTCCTGTAAAAGAGACATTGCCAAATGAAAAATTAGCCTATTATGCCATGAAAGCAATTGAACGAATATCTGTAAATTGTCCAATAAAAGTACAAAATATTAATGGGTATGAAAGAGATAAAGCATTAGAACAAATACGGAAATGGGCTAAGACAAATAAAATTGAAATTAATAGATATATTTGGTGAAATATATGATACACATCCCCGTAAAAGCCAAGTTTATAGACCCTAACAAGGACGAAATAACAGAGGGTGAGGAGTATGAAACTACCAAGCGAGAAAATCCCTATTATATTCTGATACTGACAGATGAAGATGGGAATGAACATGAGGTGAAGGTGGGTGAGTTGCCTGTGGTGGTAACTGATGAAAGCGGGAATGAGTATGAGGTGGATGAAAATGGCAATGTGAGGCTGGTGGAAGAATTGGGCGATGCAGAGGAAGGAGATGCACCTAAAGAATCTGAATGTGGGTGTCCCGAAGACTTGCTTCAAGGCTCATTCAACGGCGATTGCGACAGGATTTTAATACAGCTAAAAAAGATAAAAACGGCTTATGAAAGCGAGGAAACAGTAACTTTGGACAAATATTACGGTACCATGCCTAAGGGACGCATGAATATTGATTCGCTGTGTATATCAGACCTGTATCTTGATATGAGCTGGGTGCAACGGGATACGGTGCGGTTCGAACCATCGGATTATAAGGTTGTGCAGTCGGTATCTCAAAATGGGACGAAATTTCAAGCGATAAAATACGATGACATTTTGGAAATCAAAATACCTGAAAAAGAGGATGATGCCGAAAAGAAAATTAAGGCGTTAGAGAAATGGTTATTTGGTGGTGGTTCGAATGAGGATGAGGGAATCATCCTTGACGAAGAGGGCAATTGGTGGGTAAATCAATTTGAATGGTTTTGAAGTCAGAGTTTTAGATCCAATTAGTGGAAATTTTGGAGAATGTTTGTGGAGTGGTATTCGATAAAATATTGGGGACGTGTATCATAAATGGCATTATAAATATAATAACTTGACAATCGGACAAGAAAGACATTTAAAGGTAAAAATAAAGACGATATATTGAATCCTTTTTATAATTTTGAAGCAAAGAAACGGCTTAAAAACAACAAATATGAAAGCAAATCAACCCTTGTGTATCAGTTGTGGAGTTGACTGTCTGCCTTTTAGGTATAAATTGCAAGCTTACCTCAAAGGGGAATAAATCCGAAAGGACAGAGGAACAAATTATTAACAAAAAATGCAATTAAAGCAAAAAAATATGAAAATAGAGATTTATATCATCGCATTACTCTTGTTTGCTGGGAGTACAATTACTCATTCTCAAACCAAACAAAAAGAGGTTTTTAGTTTGGCGCTGGGGTTGTCGGATGCCGACAATGGTGTTATCGGACAACGAGTTGATGAGTTGAAATCGTTTGCTGTTGCCGATTTTGACACTGCTTCGCAGGCAGAAATAGTCCGCCTGCTGACAAAACCGAATTATCCGCATTACGATGATATAGCGCTTCTGGCCGGCTATATTGGCGTGGGTAAAGAGGTATTGATGCAACATTATCAGAATCCGAATTTACCTGTTCGGAAGAAATGGAATATCGCTTTGGCTTTGTCCCGGATGGGCGAAAAAATACCGTTTGATTATTGTTTGAGCAAAATAAAAAAAGCGCCGGTCAATAGTTATGCAATCAATTATTTGTTTCCAGATCTGATTTATACACGTCAAAAAGCAGCGATAGATTATTGTGTAGAGTGGCTCAATAGCGACGAAAAATTGTGTCAATCGCCAAATCCCGATTATTCGGAATCCATTCCTTGCGCTTATGCCATTCTGGAACTGTTGGCGCCGGTTGTCGAAGACTTTCCTGTTTCGGTCAATCCTGCTATCGGCTTGGAGAGCGATGATTATGAAAAAACCTTGCAGGATGTACGCAACTGGTTTAAAGCACACCCCGATTATCAACTAAAAACAGCTATATTTTGAAATATGAATAAATATATTTGGAGCGCCGTATTCGTTTTTTGCTTCATTTTTCAGGCCAATGGGCAGGGGAAAATTCAACTTTTGTGCCAGCCTGCACAAACCGATTCTGTTTTGTTGCGCTGGGCGCCCACCGATAAGGAGGCATGGGATTCAGGCAATCGCTACGGTTATGTGGTGGAACGTTACACTTTGCTTCGCAACGGCAAACTGCAAGAAAACAAGGAGTATCGTTTGCTTACGCCCAGCCCGTTGAAACCGGCGCCATTGGCCGAATGGGAACCTTACGAGAATGACCGCTTTGTCAGCATTGCAGCTGAATGTATTTTTGGGGAGGACGAATCTGTCCCCGCACTCAGTCCGGTAATGATATACAAGCAGTACCAGATTGAGCAAAACAAATTTTCGTTTGCCCTATATGCCGCCGACCAATCGGTGTTAGCCGCGCGGCTTTCGGGTTTGTGCTGGACGGATAAGGAAGCCAAAGCCGACGAAAAATACCTTTATGCGGTGCATATTCACTTGCCCGACAGTCTGCCGCAAGATACCGCTTTTGCTTTTACCGGCATTTCCGAATACCAGGCTTTGCCCAAGCCCTTGGACTTGACTGCTCGTTGGGAAGATAAAAAAGTGCAGTTGTCTTGGAACATTTTTTATCTCAACCATATCTACAACAGTTATATCGTCGAAAAATCGACCAACGGTACACATTATACGCCCATCAGCGAAAACGCAACGGTACAATTAGCCGATGAGGGAGTAGAACCCACGTTGGGCTATCGTTCTGATTCCTTGCCCGACAACCAAACGACATGGTATTATCGCATACGCGGAAACACCGCTTTTGGCGAAACCGGACCACCCAGCGATTCCATCGTGGGACGTGGACGAAAACTGATTATTACGGCTCCTGTTATAACAAACAAAGAAGTGATAGACAATAATAAAGTACGTCTTACGTGGGAATATCCCGAAGATATGAATGAATCCTGTATCGGATTTCGGGTTTATCGCTCGACTAAACCCAACGCAACCAAAGAAAAGATATATGAAAGCAAATCAGCGGAAAAGCGTGATTTTACAGACTTGTCGCCTAAATTGACGAATTATTACCTCGTCTCCGTTTTTGACGACGAAACGGAAAAATTCACTGCCGGTCATACGTATGCCGAGTTGATAGATAGCATACCTCCTGTCGCTCCACGCAATTTGGCCGGAAAGGTTGATAACTATGGCAAAGCGCTGCTGACATGGACGAAAAACACCGATGAAGCAATAGAGGGCTACCGCTTGTATCGCAGCAATCGTCCCGATTTCGAGTTTTTATTGCTTACTCCTGCTGTGGTGCAAGATAGCTGTTTCACCGATTCAATTAACCTGAACACATTGACTAAAACGATCTATTATCGACTTCGCGCCATTGATTTGCGAGGCAATCAGTCGGATTTCAGCGAAGTTCTGGAACTGAAACGACCGGATGTCATTCCGCCGGTATCGCCTGTTATTCAAAGTTTGGAAGAACAGAAAAACAATTTGGTGATTACATGGATTAATAGTTCCAGCGAAGATGTTGTGCGCCATCATATCTACAAAAAAACAGCATCCGATAGCATTTTCCATTGGGTAGCAACTGTTGAAAAATCGGCAAACACACAAGTTTTCCAGGATAATATTGTAGAAAGTGGAGAGACTTACAGCTACTATGTGTTAGCCGAAGATGACAGTTATTTGCTGTCCCGGCCATCTGCTTCGGTGCAGCTAACAATGTCCGGCAGCCGTTCTTCGGATGAAATTGTGTTGAACAAACAAATCGTGGGCAATAATGTTGTTCTGACCTGGAATACTCCGGCAAAAAAGAAAATAGCAGAAGTGGTAATTTACAAAGCTCTGAATAACGGCCCCCTGCAATTACACGCTCATACTAATGGAAACACTTATCAGGACAATATGCCCAAGTTGGAACAAACAGTGCGCTATCGCATTAAAATACAGTATGAAGAGAGTGGTTCCCATGCATTTAGTAACGAAATTGAGCTGAAAAGATGATGAAAAAACATGTCGCAGACTTGACCCGTAATCTCCTGATAATAATGCTTATCTCTCTTTCGGCGCTCCCATTCAAAGTGGTAGGACAAGATGTGGAAGGGGCGCTGAAGTCTCCGGTTTTGACTGCGAATGGCGGAATTTCTATCAGTCAAATCGCCACTTTCACACCCTTGGACAGTGTTGGCCCTCCCAATCCGTATGCATTGTATGTGGGTGGTAGTCTGAATTTTAGTTTGTTTGGTGTTGTTAATGTGCCCTTATCGTTTGCCTATACCAATCAACAATTAAGTAAGAATGTGTCCTTACCGTTCAACCGGTTTTCGCTTTCTCCATCCTATAAATGGGTAAAAACCTATATGGGCTACACCTCAATGCAATTCTCGCCCTATTCGCTTGCCGGACACGAATTGTTTGGCGGTGGCGTGGAACTCACGCCCAACGAACAATGGACAGTCAGCGCACTCTACGGAAGATTGCAAAAACCATCATTAGGCGAGGAAGGAACAGACCCTGCCTACAAGCGTATGGGAGGCGGTTTGAAAGTAGGTTATAAAGGCCAGAAATTTGATTTGGCTGCCAATGTTTTTAATGCGCAAGATAATCCATCGTCCGTTCATTTTGACAATCCGGACAGTATCGGATTATCACCACAAGCGAATTTGTCGGGAAGTGTGGAGGCTACAATTAAACTCATTCCGCATCTGAGCTGGCAAACCGAATATGGATTCAGTTCGTTGAATCGCAATCGGACAGAATCGGATATGGCTCTCTATCATGCCATTAACACCCGACTGACTTATTCGACAGATTTAGGCTCAATTGGAGGCGCTTACGAACGTGTGGCTCCTAACTACACCACCTTGGGCGCTTATTATATGACCAATGATTATGAAAATATTACCGGATCGCTTTCAACGGTTATCAAAAACATCAACATTGCTTTGGAGGGCGGTTATCAACGAGATAATTTGGACAATCAGAAAAACAGCAGCGCTTCGCGGATCATCTATTCGGGAAATATTTCGGCCAACGTTTCCAAACGCTTGTCATTGGCGGCAAGTTTTTCCAATTTGCAATCGTATCTGTATATCAATGATGTCTATTCGCAGGTAACGCAGACCAATCAATTTGAAAATTTAGATACCCTGAATGTAACACAACTCAATTACACGGCATCACTCAACGCTTCCTATTTGTTGCAAAGCACTGAAAAACAACGACAAAATCTGTCGGCAAACTTCCAATATCAAAAATCGGCGGAAGCGCAGCAGTATTCTGCCTTTGCCGGAACCAATATCTACAACACGGCGCTTTCCTATCAATTATCCTTTGTCCCATCCAAACTGGATATGAGCGCTTCAACCGCTTACAGCTACACACAAGGGTTGGAAAATATGGACAATAAATCCATGACTTACAATTTATCCGTTCAAAAGACCTTTTTTGAAAAACTAAAAACAGCCTTCAATAGCACTTATAGCAATATGAATCAGTCAGGCAATGAATTGGATGTGCTTAATTTGCGTTTCAGCGCCGGAACAACCCTTTGGAAGCGACACAATGTCAATTTTAGCTTCACCACTTTATACAGTGAAGGAAACATCAGAAAGCAGCTGCAACATGCCGCCAATCTGACTTACAGTTATGTGTTCAACAGCACTTTATCCCGCCAAGGCAAACAACTGCATTTGGATTCACAGTTTTAAGGATATTTTAATAAAAGTCTTAGCTTGGTTATTGAATTACGAATTAAAATTATTTACAGCAATTAAGTCGATAATTTTTGAGTTGATTGCGACCAATTCCATCGTAGCTTTTTTGAATCTGTATGTCGGGTTGTTGTCCAATTTCAGCAATGGTGCGTTTCAATTCCTTAACCTTGGCAAATGTTTCAATGATTTCAAGCGTTGTTTCAGTTGCTTTTTTCCCTTTTAGGATGGTCGCAATCATGTACAGTCCTCTTTCTGAGAACACATTAGGAAGCTTATGCTTGCCTCCCCAACTTGAAGTCGAAATTTTCGACCTCAAGTTATTCCACTCCTCTGTTGTCAAGGAGAGAATATCCCGAACTTGTTCCAAGCGTTTGACGGAGAATTTCTTCTGCACAATACTTTCAAGTTCCTGTTCAGTTAAATAATCTCTTTCAGATTAATGTCTGATATTTTGTATTTGTACTTCATGAAGTCTTTGAGCCTCGTACCTGTTCGTTGATATTTCTGGAGGATATCACGGCCTACTCCTTTTCCGGTGGCCCGTCCGGCTTTAGGACTCCATTCTGCCGGATTGACTTCGCATTTCAAACTAAATTGGGCTATTTCACTGTTTAGAGTTACTCTTGCCATAACAGGAGCTTTCCCGTTACTTTTTACTGCGTTCTTTTTGATGTAAAAAAGAATCTTGAATGTATTTCGTCGCATGATGCTTCATTTTTTAAGTTACAAAATTAGTTTTCTGTTTCCTCAAATGCTGCATTTATGCTACGCCAAATAGCGACAAGTCAACGCCTTATTGCGACAATCGTTACCTGTTTTGATTTTTAGAAAACAGGTAATGATTTGGTAACGGAACGCTGTCCGTTTTTGGCTTTTTGATGACTTCAGGATGGAAAGCAAAAAGCCCGTAAAATGCTAATTTTACAGGCTTTTTGTATTGTTTGTCGCTTGATTGGCAGCGACCTGGCGGAAGCGGGGGGATTCGAACCCCCGGTACAGTTGCCCGTACGTCAGTTTAGCAAACTGGTGGTTTCAGCCACTCACCCACACTTCCAGTTCAATATTTTTTTGAACGCGATGCAAAGATAATTGTTTGTTTCGATTTATCAAGGCTTAAAGATATATTTTCTCGGGATATTTGTACATTTGCATATCAAAAACGGACAAAGGGACACTTGAAAAACTTAGAAATGAAGAAAAAACTACTCTTAATTATAGCATCAACAGTATTATTGCTTGGCGCCGCCGGTTACTTTTATGTGCAACAAATACTTTCAACCGGCTTCGATATTGACGAAACGGTGTATATAGAAATTGACGGGCGAAAAAGTTACGCCGATGTAATTGCTCAGATTGAAGCAAAGGCGCATGTAGAGAGTGTTTCTGATTTTGAGCGTGTGGCTTCTTTCCTCGACTATCCGGCGCATATAAAGAGCGGGAGGTATGCCATCCGGCCCGATATGACGGTTTTGCAGGCCATCCGGGTTTTAAAGAGCGGGAATCAGGTTCCGGTAAAGCTAACATTCAATAATATCCGAACAAAGGAGGACTTGGCCGAAAGGTTATCCTCGCAGTTGATGTCAGGGAAAGAGGAGCTGCTGTCGGCATTGAATAACCCGGCTTTTTGCGCCAAATTTGGTTTTTCGCCGGAGACAATTGTCTGTATGTTTATCCCCAACACCTACGAATTCTACTGGAATGTTTCCTTAGACAAGTTGCTGCAGCGCATGGATAGCGAATATAAATCTTTTTGGAACCCAGTCCGTCTCACGAAGGCGGGGCAGACAGGGCTATCTCCGGTAGAAGTGTCGATTCTGGCCTCTATTGTTGAGGAGGAATGTTATTTTTCGGATGAGTACCCTGTTGTGGCCGGATTGTATATTAACCGGCTGAATAAAGGGCAATTGCTTCAGGCCGACCCAACCGTAAAATTTGCTGCGGGGGATTTTGCGTTGAGGCGTGTGCTGTCGAAACACTTGGCGATAGACTCTCCGTATAATACATACAAGTACCAAGGATTGCCTCCTGGCCCCATTCGCATCCCTTCCATCAAGGGGATCGACGGCGTACTGAATCACTCAAATCACAGCTACTATTACATGTGCGCCAAAGAAGATTTTTCGATGAGGCATAATTTTTCGGCAACATTCGCCGAGCATCAGCGCAATGCGGCAAAGTATCAGGCAGCGCTCAATAAAAAGAAGATTTATCAGTAAGCATTGTCCTCGCCCCTGAATAAATTGAGGACAGTTACAATTATAATTTTCAGGTCGAGGAGGAATGTCCAGTTTTCGAGGTACCAAACATCGCTTTTGAAGCGGCCTTCCATTTGGGTTATTGTTTTTGTTTCGCCTCTGTAGCCCGATATTTGCGCCCATCCTGTTATGCCGGGTTTCACCAAGTGCCTGATCATGAACTTATCAATTAATCCGACATACAATTTTGTTTGCTGAATCATGTGGGGACGAGGGCCTACCACCGACATATCGCCTTTAAGCACGTTAATGAACTGGGGAAACTCATCAATGCTTGTCTTCCGCATAAAAGCGCCTATTTTTGTTATCCGCGGGTCGGCTTTTACGGTGGCAACAGTGTCCGCATCGCCGTTTATCCGCATCGAACGGAATTTGTAGCAGTCGAAAACCTTGCCCTGCAAACCGGTTCTTCGTTGTTTAAAGAAAATCGGCCCCGGCGAAGATATTTTTATGATAGCCCCAAAAATAACGAGTATCAACGGAAATATGGCGATTAACACAATCGAAGAAAACAAGATGTCGAAAGTTCTTTTTATCAGCCGGTTATGAAGCGACATCAAGGGCTCTTTCCGTATCGCAATAATAGGTACTGTTTGTAAAAAATCGAGCACAAGCCCTCTTTTCACATATTTATAAAATTCAGGCACCAAGTAGAACCTGATCATGTGTTTTTCGGCAAAGTTGAGCAATTGAAGTATTTTTGTTTCCTGACTTCCGGGAAGGGTGCAATATATCTCGTCAACATGGTTGTCGAAACAAAATTGTTCTACGTCCGATATTTTCCCGATATAATTGGGCAACGATTTTTTCAAACTCGTATTGTCGTCAAAAACCCCCAACACTTTGAACCCGTAATCACTGGAATCCAGTTCTTTATAAACAGTCATTCCATTCAATCCGCCTCCGACTATTACAATGAGCTTGTAATTATACCCTCTGTTTCGGTATATTTTGAGCATAATCCTGAACAAAACATGCCACGAAGTATATATCGCTGCCAATACCAGGTAAATAATCAGACAGGAGATCCACGAAAAATTGAGGAGATTAAGCAGTGTTATACCCGTAATTAATGTGATGGCATACAAGCTGATAAAGGAGATTGCCTTTTGAATAATTTTATCGAAAAAGATAATGTTGAAAGATATATCATCTACATTGACAATGCTTACGATAACAAAATACGAAAGGTTAATCAACAGGAAAATTTCGCCGATTTCGCTTTTCTGTAAACGGATGTTCTCGAAAAAGAAATCACGGAAAAAGGCATACAATAGAATAAAAAGAAGGTTGATAACAATCAAGTCCCCCAGTTTTACCAGCCATTTGATCAGATAGCCGTAGCCTTCTTTTTTCGAAATCATTTCCATATATCCAATCAGAAATTATTTTTTTTATACCTGTGTGTGTAGTCTTTCGACAGGTAGCACAATGTAACAACAGTGAGCAGGAGGCTAAGCAGGGCTGTCCACCACATATCTTTCGCTCCTATATTCTCAATGGTTTCGTATTGCGGAGTGCCGTTGTAGAAATGGAACAATATTACGCCCATCGCATTGTTGGTGAAGTGAACGATGATGGGTAGCCATAAACTGCCTGAAAAGACAAACAGGTATCCCAGCAAGCCCCCCAACAAAAGACGGGGGACAAATCCATAGAACTGCATGTGGATGGCGCTGAAAATGAATGCAGCTATCCAAACGCCCCAATGATAGTTATTGGTTATTTTATGGAAAATTTGTTGCAATACGCCCCGGAAGAAAAACTCTTCGACTACTGCCGCTACAATGGCGACAATAACCAAATTGAGGAGAAGAATCTCGAGGGAACCGCCCGATAACAGTCTTTCGGTGATTAAAGCTGTGCTGTCTTCCAGATTTTTCATCCAAGCTTCTATTCCCGACATGGATTCGGGCAGTTTCATCTGGCGATTGTAATAGCTGGTGAAGCTAATCAGGGGTTGGATGATGAATATGAGGAAGACCGAAATCAGTAGAGAGTCGATGCGTAGCCCTTTGTTTATTTTCAGGTAACTCCTGCCTTTTTTATTGAACAGGTAGGCGCATAAACAAGCCGGCACAAAAAACAACAGCAGTTGTTGCGTGAGTTGCACTATGCGTAGATAATCGACCGATTCCAACACCAAAGACGCCCAATCGGAGGCATTTCCTCCCTGAATGAAGAAAAGCGCAATGATGGCCGACAATACCATTGAAACAACTGCGCCCAAGCCAAAAAAGAGCCATAAAAAGAATAACTGGGACCAGCTACTCATTTCGACAAATATCTTCTTCATAGAAATATCTTTAATTAAGTCTTAATACAACGATACCGTTGCATCTTTTTGAACCGGCGCAATATTCTTCCAATGTTTTGCGTTCGGCGGTTACTTTCATAGTATTGGTGGATGCATGAATAAATGTTACTTGCGTCTTGCTTGTGTAAATTATCCCTGTATGGCTAAAATCCAATCCATTTACCGATGTTGAAAAAGCAACGATGTCTCCGTTTTGCATTGTTTTGCTTGCTCCACGTACCATATCTTTAGCTATAACGAAACTTTCCCCCCTTTTATTGAGTTCGGCCTCGGTTTTTTTTATTTTATCTTTCATTTTTGTGTCTCCCGAAAGCTGTTTATACGAGGACGGATGGGTGGACATAAAATCAATTTGCCTGTTTATTTTTTTTCCGCCTAAAGCTTCGGTCTTGTTTTTCAGTAGCTTGTTCTTCTCATTTTCATTTATCCAGTCCGATACATAATGCAGCCGCGAGGCGTAATCTTCAATCACGCCATTCCGGTACCTGATTTGCTGTAAAATAGTGCAATAATTCCCAAACGATGTATCTCCCGATTGGATAGCTTTGGATAGCGCCATACAGGTTTCGACAAAGGTGGTGCAATCGAATTCCCTTAAATTGACGGTTAGTTTTTCCTCGCCGGTTGTTTCCAGAGTAGAAGCCACATAAGGGGTATCTATAAAGAAGAGCGCCGTTTTTACAATCAGTTCGCCAATGGGTTCGTTTTTGTATTTCGAGAACTCCTTTGTGTATTGCTCATACACCAGCGAATCGGTTGCAGTGTAATTAACCTGCGCTTGCATGGCAGGAGCTATAAAGAGCCACAGAACAGGTAAAAGCGCCTTTGTTATTATCCTTTTTCTCATGCCGGTTAGCTCAAGCCCTCAATTTCGCCATTCACAATGTCTATTTTATTTGCTTGCGGTTCGGAGGGCAACCCGGGCATCCTCATTATCGAACCGGCAATGGCGACTATAAATTCAGCGCCATTATTTATAACAATGTCGTTGATGGTGAAAACAAAGTTACCGGGCACTCCATAAAGCTTCGGATTGTCGGAGAAGGAGTATTGCGTTTTTGCGATACAAACCGGATAGTGTTCCAATCCGAGTTGTTTTATCTGGGCCATCGTTTTCTTTGCTTTTGCGCTGAACTCTACGGATGAGGCTCCATAGATTTCCTGAGCCACGCTTTCTATCTTCTCTTCGATAGTGTCTTCGTCGGCGTATATAAAATTGAGCGGAAGCGAGGGCTTTTTAGCAATGGTTTCGACTACCAGCCTGGCCAGTTCCACCGAACCTTCGCCTCCTTTTTCGAACGACTCGTTGATGGCGAATCCCACATCCAGAATTTCACAGTGTTTTCTCACCAGTTCCAACTCCTGAGGCGTGTCGCTCGCGTATTTATTGAACGCAACCACTACGCTCTGACCAAAAGACTCCATGTTTCGGATGTGCTTGTCGAGATTTCTTAACCCCCTTTCAAGTCCGGCTATGTTTTCTTTTTTAATATCCTCCAGCGCCACATCTCCGTGCATTTTCAGCCCTTGAGCGGTAGCTACAATAACGGTTAGCTTGGGATTGAAACCTGCCTTGCGGCATTTTATATCGAAGAACTTTTCAGCGCCCAAATCGGCGCCGAATCCTGCCTCTGTTACCACATAACCGGCGTGCGACATGGCTACTTTTGTGGCAATTATGGAGTTGCAGCCATGAGCGATATTGGCAAAAGGGCCTCCGTGTATAATGGCCGGAGTGTGTTCGGTTGTTTGAACCAAATTCGGATTAACCGCATTCTTCAGCAATACCGCGATAGCTCCTGCCACGCCCAAATCTTTTACGGTGAATGGCTGATCCTTAAAATCGTATCCTAAAATAATATTTTCGATGCGGCGTCTTAAATCGTTTGCATCCTTCGCGAGGCACAATATGGCCATGATTTCCGATGCCGGAGTTATTTCAAAACCCGATTCGGAGGGCGCCCCGTTTGTCCGGCCATTTAGTCCGGTAACAATATACCTCAGGCTTCGGTCGTTAATATCCAGCACCCTTTTCCACACAATTTCCTTCAGCATTTTATCCGTTCCGCCATGCCGGTACTGGTAATTGTCGAGCAGGGCGGCAATCATATTGTGGGCAGAGGTGATGGCATGAAAATCGCCTGTGAAGTGCAGATTTATATCCTCCATCGGCAGCACCTGCGCATAACCGCCGCCGGCAGCGCCGCCTTTCATCCCGAAACAAGGGCCTAAAGACGGTTCCCGAAGAGCGACAATTGTTTTTTTGCCTATCTTCTCCAGCCCGAGAGCCAAACCAATGGATACGGTCGTTTTACCGATTCCGGCCTTTGTTGGAGTTATTGCCGTAACAAGAATCAGGTTACTGTCGGCTATTTTCTTTTCATCGACCAGTTCGGAAGGAATCTTCGCCATGTATTTTCCGTAACTGAAAAGATGTTCCTCGTCTATATTAATCGATTTTGCGATGTCTTTAATTGGTTGCAACTGAATGCTTCTGGCAATCTCTATATCTGTTTTCATAAAACAAAATGACAATTTTACATGACTGTTTAAATAATGAGAGGGTAAAGATAGCTATTTTGAATCGCTCAAGAAAATAAACGGAATTTAATGAGGGGATTTTTTTGTTTTTGGAGAGAAAATCACAATCAATTGACAAAAAATACTATTTGTCGATTGATAGTGGGAAAAAAATAATTAATTTTGCAGCCACCACTAGAAAACGGAAAGCTGCCAGAGTGGTCGATCGGGCCGCACTCGAAATGCGGTGTACGGGTAACTGTACCGGGGGTTCGAATCCCTCGCTTTCCGCCAAGTTGCTGCCAATCAAGCGACAAACAATACAAAAAGCCTGTAAAATTAGCGTTTTACGGGCTTTTTGCTTTCCATCCTGTTCTATCCCGAAGCCATCAAAAAGCCAAAAACGGACAGCGTTCCGTTACCAAATCATTACCTGTTTCCTAAAAATCAAAACAGGTAACGATTGTTGCAATAAGGCGTTGATTTGTCGCTATTTGGCGTAGCAGAAATGCAGCATTTGAGGAAACAGAAAACTAATTTTGTAACTTAAAAATGAAGCATCATGCGAAGTACATTTAAATTACAATAGACTTGAAAACAAAAGTTTAGACAGGTAAGAACAAACATTGGGTAACAATATAGAAACGAGCGAACTGCTTTTGTTTGCTGCGTTTTTTCATTGTTTCAAATAACTCAATACGAAGGTAATAAATATTCTGTATTCCTTAAAACTATTATGAAAATTTTGCAAACAAAATATTGTATATATTTTAACTTATCTGATAATCAGATATATAAATGGTTTATACAAAAAGATTGAGAGGTATATTTTTCCATTTATTTTTTATTAACCAACAACATGTTTTTCAAATATGTTATAAAACATATACTTATATGTGTTTTTCAGTAAACAAATAACTTCTATTTTTGTTATAAGTTGTATAAAATTGGCATATTCCTAAAAATATATACACATGAAAACAACATTAACCATTTTCCTATCCCTGTGTTTTATCCCATTATTCAGTCAAATAAGTTTACGAAATAACGCTGTTCGCGCGGGAGACAAAATTGTCAAACAGCAAGTGGAGTACAAAGACCCGGGCCGGTCGGGTGTGAACGTCATTTGGGATTTCAGTAAGCTGGAATCCATTAATCCCGAGTATAAACTGAGCTATTCCACGCCACGTGTGAGGAAAGACAGCCTGTATATTCTTGGTGCAGACACGTTCAAGTTAAAGAACGTTGAAGAAAATGAGTTGATAGTTGGACGCGAACACAGGACAAACTATTATTACAGGGTAAAGAACAATGTGATGTATTGTTTGGGACACGAAAATCCGACAACTTTGATGCACTATATCGACCCGATACCGGTTATTGGCTACCCGATGAGTTATGGCCGGGAGATAACACTCAACTATCACTCGGATTGTTTATACTCCTCTCAAATACAGATGTTAACACATGGAAACGTTCGTGTAGAATCGGATGCTTTGGGGAAAATGGTTCTGCCATCGAAGGACACTTTGGAACATGTTATCCGCATTAAGACGGTACGCACCATCCTGTCCGACAGCATTGAAGCGATGGACAGCATACGGATAAAAACGCAGATTGAGACTTACCAGTGGTACTCCAAAGGTTATCGCTATCCGGTTTTTGAAACCGTCAAGGCTATTCATCAGCAGGATACGATTGAGGATGTGTTTACCACCGCCTTTTTCTT
This sequence comes from Viscerimonas tarda, assembly GCF_054601255.1. Lineage (NCBI taxonomy): Bacteria > Pseudomonadati > Bacteroidota > Bacteroidia > Bacteroidales > Dysgonomonadaceae > Viscerimonas > Viscerimonas tarda. The sequence continues at coordinate 16,596 of NZ_BAAHWV010000043.1, forward strand.
TCCGCCGCAGGAACATTACTATCTGGAGAACGATCCCGATAATATCGCCGTTTTAGACAGTTTGGATAATGCAGGAGGCGGCATCTATGACCAGAATAATCCCGATGGAGGCGGTTCAATGCAGCAAACAACAAACTTTGCCTATAACTTTTATCCCAATCCGGTGGCGACTGATTTGCATATTGAGTACTTGCTGGAGCAGAATGCCACAGTGAATATATCTCTGTATAACATGAGCGGACAGTTGCAGAAATCCTTACCGGAGAAAATACGGCAAGCCGGATTGTATTATGAGACTATTGATTGCGGTAATTTGATCACAGGCACTTATGTCTTGCGGTTGAAAATAGGTAACGAAATTGTGAACGAAATAATTGTAAGGAGGTAAGAGTATGAAAAAGATAGTTACTTTTTTACTACTATTGATACTTAAAACCAATAGTTATGCACAAATACCAGAGTTACCCAAGTCTGCATTAAGTCCTAATGCAGCAAGTTTGGGTTTGTATGGAAATATACCTGTTTCGTTATATACAGGGACACCTGATATAACAATACCATTGTATGATATTACTGTAAAAGATTTTGTAATGCCTATCTCATTAAGTTATCATACATCAGGTATTCGTGTTGATCAACATCCCGGATGGACGGGATTGGGATGGAGTTTGCATGCCGGAGGGGTAATTACAAGATCTATTAATGATAGAATTGATGAATATGACAATTTCAGTTCTACCGCTAGTGGATATAAAGCCGGATATTATCATACCAAACGCACCGCTCTCAACACAGATAATTGGAATCAATTAGGGCATCTTCGATCAGTTGCACAAAGTGAGAATAGATTGGGTACGGATGATAAAGCTCCTGATGAGTTTTCTTTCAACTTTGCAGGCTATAATGGTAAATTTTATTTAGATCATAATGGAAGCTGGAAAGTTCAATGTAATAAACCTGTGAAAGTGGAATTTGACGGAACATTTATGGATATACCTTTTGAATCTGATGGTTCAAAAGGATACTCTCCTTGTTTTAGTGGCTTTACAATTGTAACAGAAAATGGAACAAGATATATATTTGGAGGAGATAAAAATGCTATTGATTTTTCTATTGATTTTTTCGGGCAAAATTATGATGAATGGATTGCTACAGCTTGGTATCTGACTAAAATAATATTGCCTACCCAACAAGAAATCAGTTTTTCTTATGAAGAAAGGAAATATCGTAATAATGAACAGAAAGAATTAAATAACCAAATGGGCATTCATGTTTATGACAATATAAAGTCAGAGGCTATGAATAGTTCGGGCATACATTTTGAGTGTTCCGATGAATATTATTTTTCAATAGCGGCCAGCTATAAAGGCAGACTAATATCTCCCGCATATTTAACAGAAATATCCACAGATAATGTAAACATTTCATTTAATAAAAGTCTTAGCCATGAACTAAAGTATAGTAATGAAATATATTCCCTCGCATTTAACTACTGGTGGTGGTATGTATTTGATGGAACAGGATCGCCTTTCCTTAAGTATCTATGTCCTAATGGGACGTCAGTTGATCTTTCCGTTTATCTCAATAATCTTAGATGGTATAAACTTGACAGTATAATAGTCAAAAATAAAAGCAAAACCGAGACGTTGAAGAGTATTGGCTTTAGCTATAATGACATACCAACAGAAAGATTGGCTTTAAATAGTATGACCGAGTTGGGAAAAGCCCCCTATATTTTCTCATATTACAATATTAATCAGTTGCCGGGGTATTTAGCAAATAAATCTGATCATTGGGGATTTTACAATAATAATTATGCACCCATAGAATGTTCTAGTAATTATGACTATCCGGGTTATTATAACTATCGAGAACCGGATACAACATATGCAAAATATGGTGTGCTAACTAAAATAGAATATCCGACAGGTGGATATACCGAGTTTGAATTTGAAGCGCATAATTACCGGAAACAGCTAAAGGAGAAAAGATGGGAAGGATGTGATTCAGTTCCTTCTAATCGGTTCGCTGGTGGCGTGAGGATAAAACGGATTAAAAATAGCGTTTCTGGTGAACCTGCCAGTGTTATGAAAGAATACTTTTATGTCTCGGATTATTTGCAAAATAAGAACAATGCATCAAAATCTAGTGGTGTTCTAGGGGGGCAAATACGATATTATTTTATCAATTACGTTGTTAAAGCATACAACCACAATAATGCAAAGAAGTCAAAAAGCATATTCTCCACTAATACCGTCTTGCCTTCTTGTGAGAACGGGATGGGGAGCCATATAGGATATACTGAAGTTATTGAAAAGAATCCAGACAACTCTTTTACAAGATACCAATTTACAAATTTTGATAATGGATATTTGGATGAACCTGCGGAGGTTGTTATTCAAGAAACAAGAACTGCATATGAACCTTATGCCTCAAAAGTAAAGGAAAGAGGTCAATTATTATCTCAGGAAGATTATAATACGAACGGATATAAAGTGAAAAGTAAAAAAATCACTTACGAAAAAGATAAAACCGAAAACAATTATGTCAGGGCAATGAAAGCATCACGGGGCCGACTATGTCCGAATTCAGAGGTATATTATGATGAAGGTTCATCATATAAAATTTATACCTATTTACTACAACCACAATCAGAGACGACAGTTTTTTATAATCCGGCAACGGGACAAGCTTTGCAATCAAGTACGGTGAATTATACATATACCAATAAACGATTGAGAGAATTATCTGTCAGCGCCAGTGATAATAGAGTACACAAAACAAGCTATAAATATCCGGATGATTTTTCTTTACAGCAACCCTACGGCCACATGGTGAGGAAGAATATAATAAATACTATTGTAGAGAAAGAGACAAAAATTGATAATGTATCCGTACAAAAAGAATTAAATAATTATACAGAGTGGAGGACTAATGTTTACAAGCCAATTGAATATAAAATAAGCCATAAAGGTGGAACGCCGGAAACACGAATACAATACCATAACTATGATTATTATGGCAATCCATTGTATATAACTAAGGATGGAACGGATAAAACGGTGTATCTTTGGTCTTATTTGGGGCAACATGTTATTGCCATGATAAAGAATGCCTCATACGATCAGGTTAAAAATGCTATCGGTTATCCACCTGAATATGTATCGGAATCTACGAATCCGGATATAAACCAAATAAGAACCTCTCTGAATAGTATATCTAGCGCCCATATTTCGACTTATTCGTACTATCCAGCTCTGGGGATGCTGACAAGTACTGATCCGAAAGGTTTTACAACGTATTATACCTATGATGTATATGGACGATTGAAGCATACACGAAACACTAAAAGAGAAATTCTGAACAGTTACGAATATCATTATCAAAATCAATCGGAATCGGCTGATACTTTAGTTATTGATACAAGTACTCCATCCTATTTTCCTATTGTTATAGACGACATTATTATAAAAAGTATATTTGATAGAACTCAAGATTATTATCAAAACGAAGATATACATGCGGCATTACGAGAAAATAAATTTTCTCCTTCACAAATAACTGGAGGTTCAGGGAAATTTCGTTATTCATGGAAGTCAGACGGTATATATGATTTAGATAAAAATTGGATGGGTAAACAGGATGAATATGTAACATCTTTTGCCCCCAATGGGAATCATACCATTACATTAGAAGTTGTAGATAAAGAAACTGGAGAGATAGTGTCTAAAAGCAAAACCATAAATATAAAGAAGAGGTTGATTGGCTTTGAGAATGTTTCTACAGATGGGAAATATGGAACAATTTATCCTTTTACACACATATCTGTTCCTATTCTACTTTTAATAGAAGGCGATTCCAATTCCAAAATAACACTAACCGTTGGGGGTAGGGACGAATATGTATATGAGTCTTCCAACAATTTTTCGGAATACCATACATTCCAGTTAGAGCCTGGCAGGGAGATTGAAGTATTCATTGAAGGTGAAGGGAGAATAATGATATGGTCGACAGAAAACTATGACGCCAAACCGCCATATCATCTTCCTCTTAATTGATAAATCTAATAATAAAACACAGCAATAATATGAAAACGAAATATATAATACTGGCTTTACTATATGCGTTGACGGAAATTTCGGTTGCACAAAATAACATGCAGGATGCTATTGATGCAGGGGTGAAAAACAGTTCATTCACTTATACCAGTACATGGAATACGGTGAATTGCACGAATGCTTACCAAGGCCAATTTACCAATGACGTATTCTACAAATTCACGCTAACCAAACCGATGACGGTAACTATCTCTCTTTGCAGTTTTGACACGAATGGAAATGAGGACACAGATTTTGATACTTACCTACATTTGTTGAATGCTTCGGGAGGCTTAATTGACGAGATTGATGATGAGTATGGATACTGTTTATCGGACTACCATTCTCACTTGGAAATGAAAGACCTTCCGGCAGGAACTTATTATGTGGTTTCGGAAGGATATAATCAGAACGGGAATATAACGACGACGATAGAAGGTAAAACTGTGGGCAGCGCTAACAGTAATTTCGTCCATACCCGTACGATGACCAGGAATGATGGAAGCGCTTACATCGACCAGATCCAGTATTTCGATGGACTGGGCAGGCCCCTTGAAACGGTGCAGAGAGGAATAACTCCAGCAAGGAAAGACCTTATTACCTATCAGGAATATGATGTACTTGGACGGGAATCAAATGCATGGTTGCCGCGAGTTTCAACAGGGGATAATGGCAATTTTGTTCCACTCAATACATTTACCGGATTGTCCTCCAGTATTTATCAGAATGATACCAAAGCTTACTCCAAGCCTGTATATGAAGCATCGCCGCTCAACCGCATTGTGGAACAATACGGACCCGGGCAGGCATGGCAAAACAATGGCAAATCGGTGAAGACAAGCTATTTATCAAATAATACAACTGTTTTAGCGGAACTGAAATGTCGCTGGTACTCGGTAAGTGGTAGCGGACTGACAACGGCTTTACAAAGTAACGGTCATTATGCTGTTAATCAGTTGTTTGTTACCAAGATGGAAGACGAAGACGGCAATACATCCTACGAGTTTAAGGACAAGCTGGGGCGGGTGGCGCTTACCCGCCAAAAGAATGGAACCAGCGCCAGCACAACCAATACCGATATTTATTACGACACCTATTACGTATATGATGATTTTGGCAACTTGTGCTATGTGTTGCCACCCATGATTAACCTGACAGCGACACCCGCAAATGGAGATGAAAACGATGCGCTGAAGCGATACGCCTACCTCTACAAATACGACAATCGCAATCGTTGCGTAAAAAAACGCTTGCCGGGTTGCGACTGGATAAAATACATATATGACGATGCCGACAGGTTGGTGTTTTCGCAGGATGGAGAGCAGCGGATCAGGGAGACAACGGAAACCCCTTCGGGTGGCACGCCGGGGCGGTGGTCTTTTTATATTTATGACGCATTTGGCAGAACGGTAGTTACGGGAGAAAGCGAGAATCCCAGTTTTAGCGGGGTAGTAAGGGCTAGTTATGGCGGAGGAGATCCATTATTTGGCAATTACGATATTCAAGGTATTGGTTTCAGTTGGAATAACTGCAAGATATATACCATTAACTACTACGACAATTACAATTTTCTTTCTCAAACAGGTTTTAGTTTCCTAAGTTTTAGTGTTGCCTTAGGAAGTGGTCTTCCGAATTACGGCTACGATACTCGTTATGGTGATAATAATGACCCGATTGCAGCCAAAGGCTTGCTGACAGGCTCTATAACAGCCGTATTGGATAACAGCACAACAGCCAGTTTTGTTCGTAAAACCTTTTATTACGATTACGATGGCAGGTTGATACAAAGCAGGACAAAGACTCCCCCTTATGATGTGGTTGACTGTGAATACATCTCTTATAACTTTAGTGGACAACCGATTGAGAAAAAGATATATCATGGCGCTGGGTTGGAGCATGACATATATGAGCGGTATAAATATACTTACGACCATGCAGGACGGCTGATGACAGTCAAACACATGTTGAACGACGAAAATGCCGACAGGCCGGAAATTATTCTTGCACAGAATACCTACGACGAGCTGGGCAGGTTAAAAACCACAGCGCCCAAAAACAATACAACTATGAAGCTCACCTATACCTACAACACCCGCTCGTGGTTGACAAATATCTCGGGAACGCGATTGTCGGAAAATATCTATTACAATCAACCGGCCTTTGGCGGTACTCCCCGCTACAACGGAAACATTTCGACAGTACTTTTCGACAATTATCTGGGCTACAACTATACCTACGACAATATGAACCGCCTGACCCAGGCCCAAAGTATTATGACTGGAGATTGGGGAACAAGTTATGGTGCATACGACACTCAATACACCTACGACAAAAACGGAAATATGACCAGCCTGTTCAGGCTGTCGGACTT
>NZ_BAAHWV010000044.1:0-22920 GCF_054601255.1 Viscerimonas tarda
TTTCATTATTTCCATTAATAATTACTGATTTACGGCTGCAAAGGAATATAGAAAAAACTGTGTATTTATCTGCCTTTTAACAAGTGGCAGGGGTTTGCACCGAGAGTGGCAGGGGTTTGCCACCCCCGGCCTGCCAATTTTCTGAAAACACCCCTCTAACTTTGCAGCGGATTTCTAAAAACCACTTTTTATGATACGGAAAAGGCGACAAAGGACGGGGCAAAACGACTGCGCGAAAGTCAATAGGGCTTTCTCAAAGGTCAATAATGTTTACCCCCAAGTCAATAGGGCTTACAGCCAATTCCGCGATAGCGGAATTTTGTTTGCACCAGCAAACGGCAAGTTGTATTTTGAGAACCTGAAAATTGAATTTTAATCTATTGAACAATAGATTTTTATAAGAAAGAAAAGTTGCAATGGGTAACGATATAGAAACGAGCGAAATTCTTTGCTCTGCTGCGTTTTTCCATTGTTTCAAATAACTCTATGGAGACAAAGGTAGCTACATTTTTTATATATCCAAATTATATGAGATGTTATTTGCAGGCTGTGAACTCATGATGATACTATAATATTTTTCGTGTAGCTTATGTGAAAATATTCCTGCAAACTGGTGATTGTCAAATATATAATCAACAACCCTTGCGGATATTTTCTAATTAATCGGATTATTTGTCATTATGTCCCATAACGCCATGTATCTGTACTTATACACTATCATAATCAAATTCTTTATTTTTATATTGTATGAAATTGTTGCTTTAATAATATCCGTTTGGGCTTTTGATAATTCTATTGAATTTAACTGCCCCATTTCTATTTTCTTTTTTAATATGTTCAATTTCTTATATTGGAGTTCTATCATGTCCTTTTCGTTTATAATCTCTTTTTGTAAAACAGATATATAATCCAAGTCTTGTCCTATTTCTAACCTGAACTTTTTCTCTTTTTCTTCATTGGATAAAAGTGTAATTTTATGCTGAATATCCATTTGTTCCCGTTTAACTTTCTGGGTTCCCCAATCCAATATTGGCACAGATGCCGACACAGACACATTAAATTGTCTTCGAGGGTCTTCAATAAAATCCAAAGACGTTATGCCTCCGCCAAGACTTAAAGACCAAGTAATTCCAGTCGAAGCTTTGTTTTTTTGCATATTTTTTTTAAATTCCAATTCTTCATATTCAAATTGCATTTTTTGATTATATTTTAGACTTAATTCCAATATTTGATTTTTGTCGAATACAAACGCGGTATTCAGAATTTTCTCTTCAAAAGATTCTAATTCTATAATATAATCATCAGGAATATTAAGTAAGTTTCTAAAAGTCTTATCATTCATATTATAAGCAGTACTGTCTTGGGAGTCATTTAGCATCCGTTTATACTGTATCTCCGAATCAATGAATTCTTCTTCCAGAATTTTACCCTCAAAATACAGTTTTTTATTTCTGTCTAAAAATTGTTTTGATAAATCCAACAGCTTTTCATTGAGGTGCAAATAGGTTTGTTGTACATACAACTCAAAATAGGCATTAACAACAGTTTGATTAAGGTTTTCAATATCTTGATAATACTGGATGTCATTAATTTGTTTCTGTCGTTTTTGCAATTCCTTTAACCAACTATATTCATTATATTTACTTAACTGTTGCGAATAGGAAAAATTGAATAAATTAAGATTAAACGAATGAAGTTTCTCCGGAGAAAAATTATATAACCCATTTAATGATGATGTGGCGGAGAGAGTACCTCCTGTAAAAGGGAGTAATTGAGATATTGACATATTCATTCCATAATTTGAGACATATCTATTGACAAATCTGTCGCTTCCGTCCGGTAATGTGATTGTTGTTATACCATGCGAAATGCTTGAATTTGAAGATAATGAAACTTGTGGCAATATACGGGTCTTGAACAGATACTCATCATAGCTCTTATACAAGGAATCATAACGTATCAGTTCTTTTACCGAACTTTTATTCTGGGCAATATTTATAGCTTTTTCAAGACTTAAACTAAACTTTTGGGCAAATACGAAATATGGCAACAAGGCCAATAAAAGAAATAAATACTTCATGTCTTATTATATTAAAAAACGGTTTGCATATTCATTTTTGTACCAATCAAACTTGATTTTTATTCTAAATCCATCCTTATACCTGACAACAAAACCCTCTTTTTCTTTTCTGTTAATTGCCAATAATTCATCAATTGTCTTGCTCGTAATAAGTTTTTTTACCACCTTAAATCCCAAGCTATCCAAATTGCATAACGGTATTTCTTTTTTTGTTTTATTGTCGTAAGCGCCAAGTAAAATAATGTCTTCCATCTTTCCATAATCAATTACATATCGCTTTGCCGGATATATAATCTCGAAATAATAAGAAACACTCGTGCTTAATTTTTTAATTAATGAAAAATATTTACGATACAGAATAAGAGTAGCTTTATACGCTTGAGGCGACACAAAAGAACTTCGAGTTGTAATAAACGGCAAACCATTTATCCAGTATAGAATACCTAATGCTCCGTCTAATTTTTCATATACCTCATATTCGTTGTTTCGTGGAAGAAATTCTTGATAAAGTTGATTATATTCAAAGAACTTTTTCATTGGACTCGCAATTATTTGATACTTGTTATCAAGAATTAAACCCCTACATCTTAGAGTAGTTTCATTCCAATATCCCATTTCTTTACATTTATCCGTATAATTGTAAATATAAAGTTCTTTGAATGGATGTTTTTCCACTTTTATAAATCCATTATATAATAGCCATTCCAGTTCAGCCTCTATCATGAAATTTAAGTTCAAATGATTAAAAATTGAAAACTGCTGGATAAAAATATACTTCAAGGCTTCTTCAATGGGAACAAATTTAGCCCATTCTATTTCATCATTATCTTTGGGCGTCAATAAGGGAGGCATTCCCGATAAGTGTAAAACAAAATAGAATATTTGTTTATAAACATTCGTACCGTCATAATAATTAATAAGATAAGGGCTATTCCTTACCGTATCTTTGCTGATGCAAACACTTGTTTCTTCGTATGTCTCTCGTATTGCAGCATCCATAATTGATTCATTCATTCCCAAACATCCTTTGGGGATTGAAAGGCATCGTTTACCTGAATATCCTTTTTGTTTAACCAACAAAATTGCCTTATTGTGTATTATAACGAGACCGGCTGATTTTATCATAATAGCATCGGATTACCGTAGAAATCGTTTTTCCCAATTCCACATTGTCGTTTCAAATATATGAGGGCATTGCAAGCGTTTTTCCAAATCAAAGCTATGAATATTATCGGGTTTAATATTTTCCCATATTTCTGAACCGTTTAAATTATGATTTTTGTTTTGATACTTTCTAAACTGGTTCAATAATTTTTCTTTTTCGCTCATAAGCCAATAATCCAACCCCATTGAGAAATATATATCACATAAATTTTTCGTAATACTGATTAAATCCTTATCTCCTGCACGAAGGGCATTCCAGACATCCATAGTAGAAACATCTTTTATTGGAATCTCTTTTTTTATAATATCACTCATTTTTAGGCGATTGATATAATATTTTTTTGAATGTGCTATAAAAAAATCCAGTAGTCGATGAGCTTCAAGATACCATGGGAATTTTATTTTTATTAAATCCCCATTGTCATATTGTATTACGAAACCCTCTTTATTCGGGAGATTCAATTCCATCAGGCTGTTAAAATTCTTGATATGCCCGTACTCCGAAGTGTAATCATGTGCCAAAGGGAATCCTATATTGTCCAAAGGCAACAGTTTCCCATTGTCCTTATCAATCATCCCAATTAAAAACAAATCCCGCATATCGCCATAATCTATTAATACTTTGGTCTCAGGATACACAGCTTCAAAAACATAAGTATAGTTTCGGTTTAATTTATTGAATATATCCGAATATTTTTCATATAAAATTTCTGTTGCTATTTTAGCTCTTACATTTGTAAATGAACGCTGTGTCGCTAAATATGGATTATTGTTAATCCAATAGAGTATAACCATCGTTCCATCAATTTTTTCAAGTATCCGAAATGAGCAATCCGGCACACGAAATATTTGATTATCATTCATTAGAATCGTTTTTTCAGATAAATATTGCTTAAACATCCAAAACTTAACGAATGGATGCTCAATGACATTTCCATTTATATCCAATATCAATCCCCGACAATGAACATTAATGTTATTCCATGCAATTCCGCTTCGGTTATCATTACTGTAATATCCATATAATAATAAATTCGCTTCTGGATGTTTTTCGCAACAAATGTCAGAATTAACAGTATATCCGTTCAGTACATCAATATCAAAACTTTTCATTAGTTATTTTTTTTACAGTAAACGGTACAAAGGCTTTATAATATTCTTCAACAAAGAAATAATCAAATGATTCCTTTATGAATTGAACAAAAAATAAATCAATGTTACTTATATCCGCATTGTATGTAAAATGGTTTATCTTTACCGGAAATTTACTTGTTGAAATGAAATCGTAGATTTCCGTTAGCTGGGAAAGAAAGGAAAAATTATCCATCTCAGAATCCCGTCTCATATTAAATAAACCATGATAGTTTTTTTCAATATTATATTGTAACCGGTTATATAATGACGTATATTCCTTATTCAATTTATTTTTAATGACAGATATAGTTGTAATGTCAGTAATTGTCAATGTCATTTCTGAGATACTTTTTGAAAACATGATATTGAGAATTTCTTCATTTTTTTCAAAAAAAATGGAGTTCTGCGGATAAAAATATATTCCGGCCAAAATATAGTAGTAAATAAACCTGGTTACAGCCCTGCTTTCGTTTATAGGTTCATCTGCATTAATTACCAATAATTCGGATGAAAGACATTGGAAAATATTCGTCTCTTTTTTTAATAAATCCCAGTTCCTATAATTATCATTTATTGTATCTATATGTATTTTTTCAAGTTTAAGTTCGCTAACTTTATTAAACAAAGCCCTTTTTAACTGGATAAGTGTCTTTTTGCCGATAGATTTTTCAGCAAAATAAAAAGATACCAAAACTCCCTTAGTCTTTGACGGAAATCTCTTGTGTTTCTTAATCGTATAATTCGAGTAAAATAAAAACTCTTTTAATTCTTTACACAATGGGATAAATATCAATTGAACAAAATCCGAATATTTGTATATCCCTTCAAAAAAGACAGATACCGCCTGAATCTCATCTGCTTTAATGTCATTAGGAACTTGTGCATCCATCACTAAGTTCTCAATTTTGGAACAATCGTTGCTTATGAACAAATTCTTAATATCATAATAGGTTTTCTGATAATCCACCTCTTTTTCAACCTCAACTGTTTTGCATAAACTATATTTGTCTTCATTGTTCATCTTAGTCAACAAAAGCCTCAACAATTTAAGCGTATATTCTTCTTTTGTAGAAACTTTCTTTAAACATTCCAAATAATATGGCGTCAATAATTTATTTCTCATCAGTTGATTATACCCAGATGAAACATTTGTGTTTATAATGGCTTCTGCGTATAACATGATTTCACGCATAATAAGATATTTGTCTTGTATAATGATACTTTTAGAAAGCATTTGCAGGAAATATGTTTCTTGTCGCAAAACTATTGAATATAAGAAATCAGTAGAAATAAAGATAAACTTGTATTTATCTTCATTTTTTATTTCTTCGGAAGAATTACTTGGCGAATCTGAAATAAGTATTACATACGGGATATTCTCGACATCTTCATTTACAATCAATACGGTATCATGTTCGCTCAACACATGGGATAAATCCAATATAATCTCTTCAATATTGTTTTTTGTTATTTTCCTCATCAGTTGCATCTTTCTTTAAATTTGTATCCGGGGTTAGCATTTTCTTAATCTTGTAAAAGACAACTTCGATTAGTCTTCTGTCTTCCGTTATGATTTCGGCTTGCCCTGACATCGTTTCTGCAAAAGCTAACTCTATATTATTTGTACTCATCAAACCTTTTTCTAATGAGATATTCACTAAATAATTATTTTCAATCGAATTTTTTGTAATAAATGTAACATATCCATCCAAAGTGCCGTATTCTTGATATGGATAAAGGTCTAATTTTATGTTTACTTTTTGCCCCCGCTTTACTTCTCCTGCTCCGTCCGGTGCAAGTATAGCAATTCCGTGATAACTGTTACCTTCAAAAACGACATCAAACAAAGCCTGTCCTTCATTCACAAAATCTCCGTTAGATACAAAATCTATCAATTCGACTATTCCGTCTTTCTCGGAAGAGAAAAAAGCATAATTGTTTTCCCACTCATTAATGGACGTATGTAAATTTTGTAAAGCGTCCAATAGATTTAACTGTGCATTTTTAAGAGTCCGTTCAAATTCAATCTCTACTTTTTGTTTTTGCAGTTTTGTATCAATTATATTTTGCTTAACATTATAAACATCAATGGTTAAAGATGTAATTTTATTCTCTGCATCTATCCTTGACAGCAATGTTCGGGTATATTCATCCTTGAGAATCGCATTTTGAGAAAAAAGGACAGAGTCAACAGATGTTCTTTCTATGATAATTGAATACTCTTTTTTATTGTTTTCTAAAATTTTCATTTTTTGCTCTAACATTAGAGAGTCATTATTAATTTTCGCTGCCAACAGTTTTATTTCAAATTCATATCGGCTATCCTTTTTTAAAGAATAATACTCCTGCAAACTTGATATAAACTTGAAATATGAATTTTCAATATATCCCAAGGACAACTGATTCGTAAAAAAATGCTCAATAATATTTTCGTTATTACTTAAATCAAGGTCATTTAATAATTCTTTCACATATTGAATATCTTTCGGAGAAGCAGGGTTGTTTATCATCGCGATGTATTCTTTTGCTTTGCAGGCAATAGGAAATGAATCAACCAGAAATATTATTTTGCCGGATGAATGGGCTTTTAAGATTATGGGAGGATTGATTGATGTAATACGAGCTAATGCTTCTGTTTTTCCGGGAACTTTGATAAGAAATCCCAATAACAACAGAAGCATGAAAAATAAAAGTAACCCGATTGTAATGAACGCATTATATTTATTGGGAACTTTCTGTAATACTTCTTTAAATTCTTCCGTATATAAGGGTTTAATATTTTCCATGCTCAATACTACTTCGTTTGCGATTCAAATAATTTGTAATAATTCTTCTTAATGGACATTAGATAAGTATGAGTGCCTGTTTCTACAACTTTACCATCCACAAGGACTATTATCTGGTCGGCATTTATAATTGTGGACAATCTATGTGCAGAGATGACAATCGTCTGGTTTGAAAGATTCTTCTTAATAGACCTTAGAATCTCTTGCTCATTATTAGAATCCAATGTACTGGTTATCTCGTCCATAAAAATGAATTGAGGATTATCATAAACAGCCCTTGCATATAAAATACGTTGTTGCTGGCCGGCGCTCAACCCTCTTCCGTTTTCGCCTAACATTGTATTATATCCCATTGGCAACATTTCTATTTCGTTTTGAATATTTGCCATTTTTACTGCACTTATAACCTTTTCCTTATTAAAAGGCCGTCCAAAAGTGATATTATTAAGTATAGTATCTTTGAAAATAGTGCTTTCCTGAGTAATTATTCCACATTGACATCTCCAATTATCAATAGCGATAGAAGAAAAATTAGTGTTTCCGATAAATATTTCTCCACTGCTTACGGTATATAGTTGCATTAGTATTTTTATCAATGTTGATTTACCGGAGCCGCTTGCCCCGGCTATGGCCGTCACTTTGCCTTTCGGAATTATAAATGAGACGCCTTTCAGGACATAATTTTCATTGATTGAGTATTTAAAATATACATTGTCCAATTTTATATCCTCGTTATAATTTATTAATTCGTCCGAAACGGCGTTCTCTTTATGCTCCGTCTTGGCTTTCCTTATTTCCGATATGCGAATAAAACTTATATACGATAATTGTGCAGTTGTTATAAATTGAATAATGCTATTCATGGGAGTGTTCAATTGCCCAATAATATACTGCACGGCGATTAACATTCCGAAAGTCATCTCTCCTTTAATAACAGATGTTACAGAAATATAGATAAGTAATAAATCCTTCGCTACATTTATCAAGTTTCCGCCCAAGGTTTCTATTTGGTCTATATGCAATAATTTTATCCTTGTTTTGTATAATCCGACCTGAACCTTTTCCCATTGCCATCTTTTACTCTTTCCATAATTATAACTCTTTATATCTATTATTTTGGACAATAATTCCATCCAATGACTATGGTTATAAGACAGGTAAGAAAAGTATTTTATATCCATTTTCCGGCGTATTGACAAGAATAAGACAGTCCAAATAACGTATAAAATACTTAGCGACACATACAGCCAAAACAAAAGAGAATTATATACATACAATATGAAGCCGAAAACAATAATAAACAAACCTCCTAAAATTGTATTGAAACAGGTATATAAAATTAAAGATTCGATTCTGTCGTAATCGTATGAGCGTTGCAGTAAATCGCCCATTAATCTACTTTCAAAGAAAGATAGCGGGAGTTTAAATAACTGATTCAAGTAATCCGAAATCATACTTATTTTTATGCGGGCTGCAAAATGAGTATTTATAGATTGTTGTACCCATGTGCCTAAACTGGAACTTATATTTAGAACCACAGACGCAATAATCATAAGCATTACAAAATTAGTGTCTTTTGCCCCGATTCCCACATCAATTATTGTCTGTGTAATTACAGGAAATAAGGCGCTTATAAATGTAATTACAACCAAGACCAGTATAACCTGAAAGACGTTTTTCTTATAGGGTTTCACGAATTCCCATACATACCGTAATGCTTCTAAATAATTTGATTTGGGGGATGAAGATGTTGTATTCTTAAAATCGCCGGTAGGTTCTATGGCAATACAGATGCCTTTTTTCCATGCGTCTTTTTCTTTTATATGCCCCAACCATCCTTTGACAAACTCGCTTTTCTTGTATTTTATCAATCCGATTTGCGGGTCAGACACATAAACATGCTTTTTTGTTATTTTATATACGACGATATAATGATTCCCTTTCCAGTGAACGATGCAGGGCATTGGTACATCATTCTGTAATTTTTTATATGACGTTTGGAGAACTAAACTTTTTATATTCAATTTTTCCAATGCCATTACAAGGTCATAAACGGATGTCCCTTCCTTTCGTGCGCCGGAAATTTCCCTTAAGTACTCAATATCATAATGAATATCATAATACTTGCAAATTATTTGCAAACAAGCAGGGCCGCAATCTTTTGTATCTACCTGATACGAAGTTGGGAATTTTTCAAATATGCTCATTGTTCTCTGGTTATATTTCTGAGGTAGTATAGAACGCCGAATCTTTCTTGCAAGGTCAGATGAATAATGGCAAATAAATGATTGATTACGGCACGGTATAATATGAAAGTTTTATTTGTCGGCTCATAAAAATTCGGATATATCAAATCGTCTCTGGAGAATGAGACTAACGTTTTCGCTAATTTCGAGCAAAAAGCATAGTACGCATTTGCCTTTGAATATTTCTGATTGTCTTTACCTTGCAAGGAAACAGTAAAATCTCGTATTTTTACAAAAGTATCCTGCTGGGCGATATATAATTCGTCATAATACCGGATTATACTTTTTTCTGCCGTTTCCAACTGCGAATAATTGTAAATGCCATTTACATCTGTAATATCGCAAATAGAGTATTCCATATAATAATCCAAAAACTCCATTTCTTCTTTGGCATTATCGAAAAGCGACCGGAATATGTAAATCATTATTTCCATCGAAAATGTCAATAGCGGAACTTTATCCACCGTTGGGACGATTTTATCATTCCATACTAAACCGGAAAATTCATCAAACAACGGCATCAATTCTTTATGAGTTTTTTTCCCTCCCCATAAAATGCCTTCATGGAAAGAGGTCTGGTATGAATAAGAAAGCCGTATATCGTTTTTAATAAATTGGTCTATTTGTGATTTGAAATATTGGTCTATTTGACGAACAATATTTTGTATTCCATTGCCATTTTTAAGTGTGATTGAAAGATATACCCCTTGTTCCATATATTGATTGCTCCCAACGGAGAATACATGGTACAATATATCTTTTGAGGATAACATGGATATAATATCTACGATAACCTTTCGTATATTGGGTTGAAAAACGGTATGTCCCGGGAACTGTATCATCATATCATTGTCTCCGGCAAGGATAGACGAGCGGTTGGACGTGAAATATTTCAACTTGCCACCATAAGTAGCGAGTATGCTTTCGATGGAAGATACAAGCGGGGTTATATCTTTTGTTTGCATATATCGGGTAAAACAGCCGAGCAGAATATCCTTCCGGTTACAGCCGATAAATTTTCGTGCCAAATATTTTCCTTTTTGAGCATATTCGCATGTGATTAGCTGTGCAATATATTTTATAAGCTCAATAGCGATGAAGAAATTTTCCTCCTCTGTATTGTTTTCGTCTATATCGTCTAATAATTCCGTAATGCGATGACGTAAAACCCGATATTCCCTTTCATTAAACTGCTCATGGGAATACTTGCGAAAATTCTGAAGCGTTTGCAACATCTTATCCGGCGAATCTTTCAGTATAATTCCCTTTTCAATCATAGACCAATAAATGGAATTTCCATTATGATAGTCGCTGTAAAACATTGCTTTTGCTTTATGATAGGGAAAAATGATAAATTGATAGCAATTCTTCTCGTGCAGGATATTTTCAAATATTACCCGATTCACAGACTTGGATAAAGCCAAAATATCAATATCGGATTTTATTCGGTTCCTGTTCTCGGCAACGCTACCTGTAAGCATATATGCTTCAAAGGAGTTGAAATACCTTGCAATGAGTTTCTTGATTTTTTCTATTGGGAAATTCAATTTTTTTGTTTGGATTTATTTTTTTCAATTTCATCAATCATTCGACCCCTTAATGCCTCCTGTATGGTATTTTCGTCGTTCTTTTGACTTCTGGCTATGCCATGCTATCCGTTTTTTATATGTTTCGATGTAATTTTCGACAGAACCAAATTTATATTCCAGCATCTCGTCCAGATTATTGAAATAATTATATCCTTCATCAAAAACATATTCTTGTCCATCGATTGTTCTATAAAATATCATTTGATATTGAGATATTCCTTCAATAATTGTGGATGGATATAATTTTAAAGTATAAATACAATCTATTTTTCTACTCAAAGAAAGTTCAATTGCCTTGTAGAAAGAGTTCTTATTGATACGCAAAAGCATAGAATCATAAATACGATTGTATTGATAAAACCGTGTTTCTTTTAATTCAGAAGAGTGACACACACAATTAGACGGCGATACTTTTATAAAAGGAAAATATACAAGTGGCTCATCCTTATTTATCGTATAATGTACCTGATTGTTCAAGGTATCAGGAATTAATTCCAATGGATAGATAAGAACAAACCGGCTTGAATCTTCATTTGATAAATACCGGTGTTCCTTCATCTTATCTAATATTTTTACCGTATCAACAGCAAAATGTTCACATTTAATAGATGGAACAACTTGAGGATAAGAAGGTAAACAAATCATGCTGTATAATATTACTGCGTAAGCAAGTTTCTTTTTCATAAATGCCTGATGTTTTATATAAAACTAATTAATTACAAGAACAGTGGTTGTTTTGAGTATTTCTAAAAGCGGGGTCTATATCTTCTATTTCACACTCATAATTAAATTTAGAACTGTCACTTTTTTCTATTATTCCCGTCGTTGGATTATAATAATTAAGTATAGTATGACCATTATTATCTGTATGATCTATTCCGAGAACAACGACTTCATGTTCCAGAATTCCGTTAGTAAAATATGCGAAGACAACGTTATTGCGGCTGAATGCGTCTTTTACATCCTGTAGTGATGTGAAAGGTTTTATCTCAAAAAAATAATCATATGACATACCTAAAGAATTGCCTCTCCAATCCTACTATTCTCTATCTTGTAATTGAGAGTAATGAGTAGTAATACTATACCAACTACAAATATTATAACTAACCATCTTCTTTGTTTTCTTTTCATCTTTTTGCCTTGAAACATCGCTTATGCTATCATTTACTCGAACATAATATATATATAAGATTTATTCCTAAATAGCTACTTAATAATGGAAAAAATATGACCACCCTTGATAATCTATTTTTATCCTTTTTTTATAAATATCCGAATAATATTGGGGTAAATAAAAGAGATATTCAACCATAGAACTAAAACTCTCAAAACATCTGTTCTGTAATAGATGCTTATAAACATAATGATTATCGCTATCTTTATGAGCTAAAAGCTCATCATGCCTTCCGAGGTCTAAAGGGAAAAAATAAATTAAAAATAGATTCTTTTGGGGAGAATGTTTGGTTAACCAGCTAAATGAAGACAACAAATGTTGAATAGACAATGAGTGGAGATTCCGGACATCTCCAAGGTTGGCGTACTTAGATGGATAATTATTATCTTGCTCACAAAGTAACAATTTATTTTTCTTTTTAAAATAAAAAAGAAACCGCCGATCATCTACTTTATACTTCAAATCGTTAGTTAAGGTATCCGGATATATCATGACATAGTTAATTACAACAATATCATCCATATCATCATCTGTAATATCAGCCACAAATTTATGAACCATTGAGTTGGGGGTGGGTTTATTCTTAATGTATGCAATTCTACTTTTTATTAAATCCCAATTAGGCTCTACTATCATAGAATCCGAAAATTCGGGGAACTCCTGAGAAATCAGTTTTACCGAAAACAGGAATAACACAAAAAACAGATTAATCTTTTTCATAACTATAGTAAATTATGTTTGGTTGAAATTATATAACAAATCAAAACAAGGAATCATATAACGAAATTTTAATATCACTTATAATCAATTCTTTGGTCTCTATTAAGGGATATCAACAATTTATTTTTCAATGAATATTAATAACCATCAACAACTCCGTCATCAGGGGCATGTTTATCATGCTCATTTCGTTCATCGGCTTTTCTTTCGCAGTATTCCATATAATTCCTATTTATGCCAGTTATTTCATCTGCTTGTATTATTTGAATCCCTCCATGATAGAGATTTGTATTATTACTGCTAGTTTTCGTTCCTATACCAGGATCATATAATTTGTAACTGCCATCCGCCTCATGTCCTACTATCACTACAGCATGACCACGTTTGCTACCATCTGCATCTGTTATTAACGTTGATGCTAAAACTGGGTGTCCGGCATCTATTGCATTTCTTATCGCATCATCATTTACACTTTTTATTGCATTAGGATCTATAGTAGGGTTAGTTTCAAGCGGACGATATTCAAAAAAAGCAGCAGTAGCAATCCAAACAAGAGCTGGAGCGACTGCTTGGTTAACCGAGGCTTCAGTATGTAATCCTATATGTGTCAAGTATTCCGTAACTGGCTCAGCGTCAAGAGAAAGTGTATCACCTGCAGCATTAAAGTACCTCAGAACTCCATATATACTCCACACCCAACAATTAGTAGGTGTACTTTGGTACGGTAAAGTCCAAAGATGGTCAGCAAGGTTCCCTTGCGGAACTCCAAACCCAGCTGGAAGAGAACCATTACCTCCAGAATCAGAGTGTCCAGAACCACCGCCATGGTCATCATTTCTGTCGTCAGATTGATTATCATTATCTTTATCCCAATCATTGTCATTATCCCAGCCATTGTCATGTTCATCATGTTCTCCACCATCATCATTACCATTTGGTATATCAATGTAATCAGGGTTTATTTCCGGTATTTCAATTTCAGGGACAGGAAGTTCCGGTATTGGAAGAGGGTCTATATTATCTGGCCGATTAGGATCATCTCCATCGGGAATAGGGGGAATAGGAGGAATATAAGGACTATCACTGTAAGGACCACTACCACCAAAAAGATTTCGAGTTTCTAAAATATCAATAGTTGGTATTACCAACTTCAAATCTTCCAACATTAATCTCGTCATATCTTTAATTTTATTTTATAAGCTACTTTCATAGGACAAGAATTTATTCACTTGAATTTGAAATAATATCAATAAATCTCATAGACAACTGAATATTTCATTATTCGGCACAAATATAAAAACAATTCCTCTAAAAAGAAAAATATTTTTGTTCATTTCTTTTAATATTTCTTGCATTTTTTCTTGCTGTAGTGGATAATTATCTATAAATTAGTAAATTATGGAATTGAACAAAATACATATAGGAAAACTAATCCAAGCATTTGTAAAAGAGAACAATGTTAATAGCGCCGAACTTGCCCGAAAGATAGGAAAAACAAGGCAAAACGTCTATGACATATATAAACGCGACGATATAGAAGTAAAATTATTTCTTACATTGTCAAAAGTTTTGAACCACAATTTTATAGATGACATATGCCCCCGTAATGAATATGGCAACGATATAGATATTATTTTCAACGCATTGAAAGACTTAGTTGCCGAGAAAATTCATGAAAATGGGAAATCTCTCGTTAAAGAACCATAAGAACCGCTCTGGCTTCTTCCCAACTTATCCACCGTATCCATTTTGCTTTTGTCCATCGCTTTAGCTTATATCTTGTGTTTTTATATCGAAGTATCTTGCTTCCCCCCTGTGCAAACCCCTGCCACAGCAACGCCAACCCCTGCCACTTGCTTCAAGTTGCTTTATTTCCGAAAAATTCGTATATACTTTTGTACTTGCATTAACAGTGATGCGGAACATTAAAAGTAAAGCGAAAATGTATTTAGCCGACGAAGATTTCATAAAATGGGCGGAGCGCATATCCGGCAAGCTGACCGAGATAGGCAAAGACCTGAAACAGCTTGTCAATACCGGCAATGTATTTGAGAAAGATGATAAGCCATTGGACAATCAGAATGTAAGCCTCATCCTGAACGTAAGCCATCGTACTTTGCAGCGTTATCGGACAGAGGGTTTGCTGCCGTTCTTCAAGCTCGGCCAGAAAATCTATTACCGGACTTCCGATATTCGGGAATTTGTTTACAGGAATGGCGACCATTGGGACAGAAAGAATTTTGAGGAAAATACAAGGACAAAGGATGCGGAATAATTCAGATTCCCCGCCCTCTTTTCCTTTGTGGTTTCTTCTTCCGGTGTTCGCGGACAAAATTTTCTTCTTCATAATCGCTGTCGGATTGCGGCAAATCCAATAACCCAAACACTGAACCCAAAGAAGAATCCGAATTTGTATTTTGATAAACTTGTTCCTGCTTTGGATTATCATTTGGAATATCAACCTGTTTGTTCGGATTATTGAACAAATCATTAAAAACATTTGCCGAAAATTCCTTGCCTAATCGCGAGCCATTCAAAACGAAACGATTTTGAAAATCCAAAAACGTAACACCGTAAATCCTGCCCTGCTCGTTTTGGCGGAGAATCACACCGATTCTGTTTTCTTTCAACAGTTTTGTCAAGTCTTCCCTGTTTCTTGCTTCCCTCATTGCTTTTGCTATGACAGGTCGCAACTTTTCCCTGATTTTTTCTTTTTCAATGGCAAGTTTTGAAGTTTCAAAATGCTTTTGCAAGGCACTATAACCCGCTTCTTTTCCAAATAAAGAAGATTTAAACGGTTTTCCTACTTTATTTCCTTTGCCGTCCAATACCGAGTACAAAATACCTTTGTGCATCCCCTGAACTTCTTCCGCTGTCAGATTGAAATGTTCAAGCATCGTACGGAACTCGCCGAATGACTGGAAACGGAAATTGCCAATAACAAATTTAATCGTGTTGCTCGCCTTGTGCTTCAAATCGCCATCTTTATAGTCTATCGGTTTCGGTATTTCAAAATCCCTTTCGCCTTTTACAAGCGGAACAAGGTTAAATTGCTGTTCCAACTCCTTGCAAATTTTCATTGAGCGGGCGACTTCGTAACTATCATTTATCTTCTTGCCGTTTTCGTCAATCCGAAGCGAAACAATATGCAGGTGTTCCCGCTTGATGTCGGAATGTTTGAGGACAATATACGGTTGATTGCCGTAGCCGAGTTTATCCATGTAGGCTTGGGCGATTTTCGATAACTGTTCTTCCGATAGTTTGTCTTTAGGGTCGGGATTGAGCGAAGCATGAAACACGACCTTTTCCGTTCGGTTGTTTACTGCCAAATACGGATAAAACGAATCCATACAGTCTTTCATCGAAAATTTTCCGTCGGGCGAATCAAACATCTTTTGACGGAACAAAACGGTTGCATGGTCGTCATTGACTTTGATTTTATTGTAAGCCAGTACCCCGAAAACCGATTTCCCTGAACTTATTTTGGCAAGCATAATTCCCTTAATTCAATGATTGTTTCTTCAATTCTCTTTTTCAAAAGTCCAAACTCGCGTGTGGATTGCGCTACAATTTGAATCATTTCAAGGGCTTTTGATTCGCCAAAGTTTACAACCAGCGAATGGTAAGCCTGATTAAAATTGTTCTTTATCGCCCGAAATTGGATAAAGAAACTGCTCAAAAGCATCACAAAATCAATCGCCGATTTATTGATTTCAACGATTCTTAACGGCTTATTTAATACGCAATCCGCAATAAAAGCGGAATAACTCGGCTTACCGGAACGCTTATACATTGCCAAAAACCGCTCGCGGTCTTTGTCGTTCAGACGAATCCACAAGCGGTGTATTTGCGGTTCCGCTTTGGGCTTTCGCCCTCGCTTTTTCTTTTCGACATTTTCAATGCTCATATCTGTTCAATTTTAAAAGCATGCGACTTGGGAGTATGCGTCCTCCGACCGTGAGGGAGGGCAAGAAGAGTTTTTGGCTGCATAAAATGTAGTTTACGGAATTTTTTGCTGACAAAAACACCTCTTGCTATTGTCTATCGACAATAAAATCCGTCAACATTGGCGGACTGTTACGGATTACTCTCTTGTTCAAATTCATTTTGCAAAATTAGAGGATGATTTTAATATTTACATTATCAGACTTTTAGCCAACAAAGGAAGATAAACGCCACTTAACGCCAAAAGAAAAATTGCCTGTTTTTCTTCTTTTTCTTTGCAGGCAAAAATGTAGAAATGCACATTTTGAGAAATGAATTTTTTCGTATCGGCAAATATGCAGGTATGCAGATGTGCAAATATGCAGAAATGGATAAATGATTGAATAACAATATTAAAACATTCAGATATGAAAGAAGACAGCAGTACAAACAGGAAAGCAGGCAGCCATGCAAATCTGCCTATCGACACGGATGACTTTATCCGCCAAGTGTCGTTTGCAGGCAGCGGTGAAAATATGACTAAATCCACACAGTCAGATAATCAAACGGACATTCAGGCAGCAACGCCGGATGTGCCTGAACCCGCAGAGGAAAAACCGGTAAAGCGGAAACGGGGGCAAGCACTTGATTATGAAAGTTTGTTCCTCTCCCGCAATGAACTGCGCGACCGGCAGGGCTTATACATTAGCAGGGAAAATTACGGGATACTTCAAACGCTTGTCCGCGCTATCCGAAATGAACGGTTAAGCGTCAGCGGATTGGTGGATAATATCATTAGTCAGCATATTGAACTTTACGGCGATGAAATTAACCGTATCTATGACGAAAACAGCCGAAAACCCATTAAGAAAAAAGAGCAAAAACAGTAAATATTTTAGTATAAACAATTTAACAAAAAAGAATTATGCAGAATTTATCAGAAAATCAAAAGCAAAACAGCCCGATGTACATCTCATTTTGTACGCAAAAGGGCGGTGCAGGAAAGTCGGTCCTTACCACATTGGCAGCAAGCTGGTTACATTATGAATTGGGATTTAGTGTTGCCGTCATCGACTGCGACTATCCGCAATGGAGTATCCACAAATTGCGGGAAAGGGAAAAGGAACAGATTACGAAAAACGGATTCTATAAGAAAAAGGCTTATGAACTCTGTAAGAAAATCGGCAAGCGGACTTATCCGGTTGTTCCCGTCCAGCCCGAAACGGCTTTGACAAAGGCAAATGAATTTTTGGCAACCGAAGAAATCAATTATGACCTCGTTCTGTTCGACCTTCCCGGAACAGTCAATAACAAAAGTGTCGTTGAACTTTTTTTCAATATGGATTACCTGTTTGTCCCAATAACAACCTCGCGCATCAATATGGAGAGTACGCTGAACTTCATCGTTACGGTCAGCGATATTATTCAAAAGAATCCGCAAATCAGGTTGAAACAGGTGCAAACATTTTGGAACAGAATGACAGGCAGGGAACGTCAAGAATTGTATGTTGCCTATGAAAACGCCATGCACGAATTAAATATACCCATCATGCAAACCCGCATCCCGCAAAGTGTGAGGTACGACAGGGAACAATCCATTTCGGGAAACGATTATCTTTTCCTTTCAACGGTATTCCCGCCTGACAAACCGTTACTCAAAGGCAGTAATTGGGATTTATTTATGGATGAATTTCTTAAACTGACTAATTTACAATACAATGGAAATCATAGTCATTGAAAAACGGACTTTCGAGCAAATGAAACAGGCATTTGAAAATTTTGTCGGTCAGGTTAAAAACCTGTGCGGAAATGAGCGTAACATTGAGCAATGGCTAAACAACAGGGAAGCCTGCGAACTGCTACAAATATCCCTGCGGACATTGCAATCATACAGGGATAACGGCACACTGCCTTACTCGCAAATCGGGCATAAATGCTATTACAGAATTGCAGACATAGAACAATTTACTAATAATCAATAAAATAAAAGATAAAACAATGAAAATAAAAAATCAATTATTCAATTTAGATATTTTGGTTGGGAATTGGGAAAGCATAAACCTGAATCCAACTGTAATGATTTATAAGAATGGCAATGTTTACCTGTTGATTATCATTCATATAAACGAAACGACTAAACAGGCAAATCCTGCCACTTATGAGATTCAGGAAGACAAAGACGGTTACTTTATTTACTGTAATCTCAAACGGGTAACGGTCGATTATAATGTTAGACAGGACTTATTGAACTTGTCATCGTTAGGGAATTACATGAGGAACTGAAAAAACAAAAGGATAAAATCATGGAAATATTGGATAGAAAATCGGAAGCAATTCATTTCTTTTTCAATGAACTGGAAGAAATGTTGAATGTAATCGAGTCGGCGTTAAAAAACCGTACTCCCCACCTGAATGGCGAAAAGTTTTTGACAGGAAAAGATGTTTGCGGTATGCTGCACGTTTCGCCGCGCACTTTGCAGGAATGGCGCAGACAGGGGAAAATACCGTTTTTACGGCTCAAAGGCAAGATTTTATATAAGGAATCGGGAGTGCTGAAATGGCTAAAAAACCATTATTTACCTACTATTGAATGATTCATTTCTTTATCAACTTGTAAACCACTATTCTATGGAAAGAAAGAATAAGGCAAGCCTTTTCCCGAAAATACGCTTTATGGAACATAAAGGAAGATTTTCGGTAAAACAGGGCTTGGGCTTGCCGTTTCTTTCTTGGAATATACCTTTGTTTACAAGATGAAAAAGAAAGCTTAGCAGTTTAATTTAGACACATTTTTCTTTCATCGAATAATTGTTCCATCAAGAAAAAAGATTTTGAACAAGCGCGTTTCATCAGCCAACTCCGAAAAATTTCGCTGTTTTTCGACTTGATGCGAAACGCCAAAGCCGTAATCATTTCAAGGCTGTACAAATCCACGCTTCCACCATTTGCGTAATGCTCGCAATACACAACTTCACTTTCCCGCAAAACTTCTGATTTAAGTATCGACCTTACATTGCTGCTTACTTTGGCTACAAACACGCCGAACAGTTCGGCAATCTGCCACTCCGACAACCATACATTGCCGTTTGCAGGAGTAATCTTTACTCCGTTTTCGCTGATTGTTATTTTTCCACGTTCCATAATGATATGTTTAAATTTGTTGATTCAATGATTAATTTTCCGCTTCCGGTTTGGAACAGTCTCTGCCAGTTCGTATTTACCTTCAATCTGCTTTTCAAGTTTGCTCATGTCCACATTGATTTTGGTACGGGTAACTTCCGCATAGATTTGGGTTGTATATATCGAAGCGTGTCCCAACATGCGGCTCAACGTTTCAATGGGAACGCCATTTGTCAGGCAAACGGTTGTTGCGTAGCTGTGGCGTCCCATGTGGAAGCTGAGCCGCTTATCCACCTTTGCAGCCTTTGCTATCTGTTTGAGGTGCTTGTCCATACCTGTGAGCGTTTGCAGGCGGAATACTTTCCCGCCCCATCCGGTAAACTGCGAATCCCTGTATTTTTCAAGAATGGCTTGGGGAATCGGAAGCAGCGGAACACAGGAACTTACACCGGTTTTATGACGTTTGAAGATTAGCATTCGGCTACCGTCTTCCTGCGTTTGTATATTATCATGTTTCAAATTGTACAAATCCACATAGCTAATACCCGTAAAACAGGCAAAAACAAACATGTCCTTTGTGAAATCCAGCGAAGGATAGCCCATTTCGATACTCATGATTCGTTCTATCTCTGCGGCTGAAATCCACCTGCGCCTGACAGGTATCCGCTCGGGAACATAATCGAAAAACGGGTCTTGCCGAAGCATCCGGCGGCTGTAAGCCCGTTTGACCAGAGTACGGAATATTTTCATGTTTACCCGTACCGTAGTCGCCGAGAATCGCAAGTCAATTTTCATATACCGGGCAAAGGATTCTACCAGTTCAATATCCACCCTGCCGAACGGAATGTCATCAACATGCTGTTTTTCCCTCAAAAAATCCTTGAAATGCCGGTAAGCTACCCTGTATTTTACCACTGCGCTGTCCGTAATCAGGATTCCCGCGCTTTTCGCTTTTTCTTCCAGCAGGGTGGCAAACTCCTGCATGACACTGTTTTGCTTTGTCCCGATACCCTGCAAGGCGTTTTTCAGGGATTCGGCGGTAATGTATCCCCTGTTTTCAAGCATGTTTTGATAATAACCGGCTATTTCACACTTGTATTTTTCAATTTGGCTGTTGATGCCGGAAACCTCCTTTGACTTTCCTGTTGCCGTTCCCGTATTTGCGTCCCAGTCTGCCGGACAAATATCCATTCCGGTACTGAACGCCGTATTTTTACCGTCCACGCTGATACGTCCCATTATCGGACACTTGCCGGACTTCTTTGTCTTGCCCGTATTGAGGTAAAACAAAACGCTGAATGTACTTCTTGTATTTTGCATGACTTTTTAAATATTTGATTGATAGCTGTTTGGAAATTTATTCTCTATGTTCATTGACAGACGCTGCATGTCAAGTATTATCTTTTCGTTGCTGACACGCGCATAACGCTGTGTCGTCTGAATATGGCGGTGTCCCAGCATTCTTGATACGCTTTCTATCGGAACTCCTTGTGAGATGCAAATTTGCGAGGCAAACGTATGGCGGCTGATATGAAATGTTAAAGGACGGTCTATGCCGCACTTCTTTGCTACCCGCTTCAGTCCGACATTTACCTGTCCCAAACTCATGGTTGGGAATACTTTGCCGTCCGGCGCAAGTCCTTTATAGCGTTCCATAATTTGAATAGGGATATTCAGCAGCTTTACATGGAAGCCTGTTTTTGTTTTCTGCCTGTCGGCTGAAATCCAGCGGCTGCCGTCTTCATCGGTAATGACTTCTTTCCATACAAGTTTTTTCAGGTCGGCGTATGACAAGCCCGTAAAGATTGAAAAAACGAACATGTCGCGGACAAAGCCCTGTGTGGCAAATTGCAGTGGCGTAGAAACAAGCCTGTCGAGTTCGGCGGTGGTCAGCGACCTGTCCTGAACCTCCGGCTTGTCTGTATGATAATCCCCGAACGGCGGGTAAGCAATCAAATTTCGGCGCATGGCTAAAAGGGCTGTTTTGTTCAGCATGGTAACCCTTGCCCTTACCGTCCGCAAGTTCATCCGGCGGCTTACCTGCAACCAGTAAACAAATGCTTCAACAAAAGGCAAATCCAGTTCGTTCAGCGGAATATCCCTGACATGGTACTTTTCGCGAAGGAACTGTTTCATTTCCCTGTGGAATACTTCATGTTGAATGTAGGTGGAATAAGCCCTGTCGATACCGATGCGTGAATGGAAGTCCCGCATCATTTCCTCAAAAAGCACAAGCAATGTTTTTTGCGTAGATGCGATTCCCTGAAAGGCATTTTTGACTTCCAAAGCCGATACTTTTCCTGTCTGTTTAAGGATTTCCGAATAGTGGCTGTGAATCAGCAGATTGATTTTGTTAATTGCCCTGTTCAGTTCAATAGCGGTATGGCTTTTGCCAATTGCCCGACCTGATTTAACATGCCACAGGCGTTCTTCCACTTTCAGTTTGGTACTGAACTGTGCGATGCTGCGCCCGATGATGATTTTGCCGACAATGGGATACGCCGGACTGTCATCAGCGGCATTTTTCTGTTCTCTTTTCTCTCGTTTAAGGTAAAACGATACCTTTAAATTTTCGCTCATAAAACTCACTTTTTTAAGATGTTAAAATTACTTCATTTGTGAGTTATCTGAACAATGTAAACGGCAGACAAACAATGCTGTAACAAGCCAACTGACGACACCGTTTTGCCGGATTTTGCGCCGTTTCTAATGGGTAACGGATAAGAAACGGAACGTTTGCCTTAACCTGCCGAAATCGGCATTTTTGTTACCCGGCAACCGAAGACACTTAAAGCCAACTGATACTGACTTCCAATATGTTACCGTGTTTTTCCTTCTCTTTCTTTTTCAACAGCCTGTATTTTGAGTTCCTCAAAATATTTTCAGTGCCTGAAAACACTTGCCCTTGCAGGGGGCAAAAACGCTTCCGAAGTCAGCGTTTTTATTGAATACAATGTAAAATTTTAATGTTATGGCAACAGAA
>NZ_BAAHWV010000045.1:0-20401 GCF_054601255.1 Viscerimonas tarda
GTCTTTTTTATGTCTTTTCCCAAAGTCGGAAATGAAAGGTCTTTTTACTTATAGTGCTGTGTTTGAATGATTTTTCCTACTTGTGTCCCACCTTGTCTGCATGGGCGATTTTTTAGTGATATATCTAATAGTGATTATTGGCAGTTTACCAATGTATTCCCAAACCAGTTATGCTTCTTATAACAATGCCTATGTAATTAACGGCTTTGCATGGGGGGATAATGAAATAGTTGATTTTGAATATCTTCCTGAGTTTTCACTTGGGCTTTCACTTTCGAATGACTTTGTTGCAACAAAGTCACTCCTACGACAGAAACGGCAACATGACCCACTTGTACAGATTATCGGATTTAGAGGTGGAAGATATGGAAATCGCTCATAGTGGGAATCAAATGTCGTACATAAGAGATTGGGCAACACTATATCCCGATGAATATCCCGGTTATTATGGCGTTTTTACCGACTATTCGAATAGCTACAGCGCTCAATACGCCTACAACAAAAACGGAGCTATGACTACAGATCCCTACAAAGGCGCGAGATACACTTACAATGCCTTGGGAATGCCGAAACAAATAAGAGTCCAAGCCATATTGGGAACAATAGATTACACATATTCGGCCACGGGCTGACACCCACAAACAGCCTATCAGCCCAGACTGCTAAATTCATTCTATTTTCCTTTCACCTCCTCCACCTTCCGCCTCAAATTATCAACCTTAGCATCATCCCACCTAGCCCGCTCCATCTGTTCCGCCAACTCCCTGACAAGCCGCTCATATTCCTCCACTTGTTGTCGAACAAGGGTGGCGCTGTCTGTGTATTCAAACTGCCGTTCAAGCATATAAAGGCTTTCACCATCAGCCTTTCCCTGCATCTTGATGTAACGGTATTTCAAGTCGTTACTTTGGTATTGGCCTATCGTGTTCCGCTGTTCCTTGATGATATACGAAAGCCCTAAAACTGCTAAAGACAGGATAACCAATGTAAGGAAGCTCTTGCTTGAAGCAATGTCTATCATGTGCCGATGTTCTGTTTTGATTGGCTTTTGTAACTCATTTATCAGGTTTTCAATTCGTTCCGTCATCCCGTTAATGGCAGTCAGAACGGATGGATTGACTTGTGCCGGTTGGTCTGTCCGGCTACTTATGTTTATCTTTTCAAGCTGCTTGCTGCTTTCATAAAATTGAGACCAGCGGGAGCAATTTTTCCTTTCACGAGTGAAAGCAATAGTTCGATTAAATGCCAGGTGGCAGTGGTTTGCAGCGATTGGCGTCATTTATTGGCGCCATTTTGAACAAACCCCCATATTTTTCAACTGCTAATACCCCCCAAATATGGAGCGGTAAATAAGCAAGACTTTCGGCAAAAATACGCTTTTGAGGAATGAAAAAGGAAGATTCTTGTCGAAACAGAGCTTGGTCTTGCATTTTAGCGCGGAATATATCTTTGTATGGCGGGTGAAAAAAAGTGGGTACATTGGGGTCATTTGAGAAACGAAACAAGAAACGAACAGGAAACGGTTTGTCGCTTCCCGTAAAAAGGTGGTCGCAAGAAAATAACATCCAAACAACGACCCATAATAGTCAAAAATAAAAGCAGTTTTGCAAAAAGTGGTTCTAAACCGTTTCTCGACATAGTGTAACTGATAGAGTATCATAGTAGATTGTGTATTGCTTTCAAAATTTGTACCTTAGCGGAGGATATACAATTTGTATCCCGAATACGTCTGATATTCCAGTGTTGTGATTAGCTTTCAAAATTTGTACCTTAGCGGAGGATATACAATTGTATTAAGCAATTGCCATTCGATTCTATGTTGTGATTAGCTTTCAAAATTTGTACCTTAGCGGAGGATATACAATTTTTAAACAAACTACTTCCACTCATCTGTGTTGTGATTAGCTTTCAAAATTTGTACCTTAGCGGAGGATATACAATGATGGATTTCTGGATGAAACACCCAAAGATGTTGTGATTAGCTTTCAAAATTTGTACCTTAGCGGAGGATATACAATTTTGATGAATAGAAGCAATTCTATTTGTCAGTTGTGATTAGCTTTCAAAATTTGTACCTTAGCGGAGGATATACAATTGCCGATTCGCTGAGGCATACCGAACAGTTGTTGTGATTAGCTTTCAAAATTTGTACCTTAGCGGAGGATATACAATATACCCTCAATATCAACGCTATAAATCAATTAATTACAACAAAAAACAAGATGCTGAAAGTTTGTATATCAAAACAAAAAATCGGGAGATTTCCCGATTTTTTGTTTTCTAAAATAATTCCAGTTGCTGGTAGGGCGTGGAGATGGCTTTCTCTTTTTTCTCGTGAAATAGCTCCATCGACCCAAATTGCTTGTCCGTAACGCACAAAATCCCAATATATCCCTTGGGCGGTAAACTTTTTTTGACGCGGGTTATATGAACTTCTGCATTTTCGCGACTGACGCAATGCCGTAAATAGATAGAAAATTGAAACATCGTAAATCCATCCTGAATAAGTTTCTTACGAAAATCAGAATACATTTTTCGCTCCTTTTTCGTCTCTGTCGGCAAATCAAAAAATACCATTACCCACATAATTCTATATTCGTTTAATCTGTCTAAACTCATTGTAATCAGGTAATTATTTCTGGATAAATGATTTTGCGGGTTTCGCCCGAAAAACATTTATACAAACTGGCTGCCGTTTGCGACGACGCTACCAGCAACGGCCGGCGATTACCGTTCATCATCACATCCTGAGCAGGAATCGACAGCAAAGTTTGCCTCAACTCTTTGTTTAATTCCGTTATTTCAACACCCGAAGCAAGTATATCCACCACCATTCTATCTACCACAGGCCGGTAGGGTTCCATGATGTCGTCAGCCAAACAGTAGGCGTTGTATTTATTCCGGTGAAAAATACCCAGCGAGGGCAACATTCCCGCCGAAACAATGGCGCGGGCAATAACCGCCCGCAAAACAGCGTACCCGTAGTTCAGCAGGTTGTTGGGCGGAATTCCCTCCCTGTGTCGGCGAAAATCCGGTATATCGGGAAAAATATTCTTCCAGAAATAGGCAGCAGCCTGAGCCTCGCAATTGTCAGGGTCGCCACTTCGCACGTCCTCTGCCCATTTGAGCATTGGACTTACATCTATGCTTCCGGTGGATTCGAGTACGGCGGCCTGATTTTTTATTTTGGCCTTGATGGTTTGTTGCCAGAGTTGCTTTTTCAAGGGTAGGGTAGCCTCGATCTGTTCGCGAAAATGTTCGGTTTGGGTAGAATGAGCGTTCAGGGGAAGCATCAATCCGACCGGCATACGCGCCGAATCGCAAGTAACAAGGGTGACATTATTCTCCAGCAACTCCTCCATCAATCCGTGCGTAATCGTAATCCTGCCATTATCAAGAATAACCACCCCAATATCCTCTATCGGAATACTCTTCTTCAACCCCTCCTTAAACGAATCGGAAGCCTCCAAACTTTCAACCTCCGGCAGCCTGATAACCATCTGCTTATTCGCCATACTCAAATAGGCCGGGTTACTGAAATATAAGGTTTTCTTGATCATGGTAGTTAAAAATTAAATTTGATTGTTCCATCCAAATTCATAATGAAATCAACACCTTCTACTGCAAAATTCCACTCTTTTTGAGATAATCGTAAAAAAATAGGATTCTCATTTATGTCAAAGTAGGAATATTCCTTATGATCTTTTTTTAATTCTGTATCTATACCTGCTGCCAAATGATGTCTAAATTTCATTCTTCCATCCTTTTCAAATTGATAGATTTTAAACATTCGCTTCGACAGTTCATTTTTTGATCCATCTTTCAATAATTCTTTTAATTCTTCTATATTGTTTTTATAAAACAAAACTTTATGTCCAGCTCTTAAAACGGCATACAATAAAATATTAGATTTATTTTTACCCGTTCCTATTTCGATATGATTATAATAAGGCTCTTCCAAAAATTGCCCGTCATTTTCAAATTTCAATCTTGCAACATCACTAATTGTCAGGATATTTATTCTTCTTTCTTTTTCATTTTGATAAAAAAGGCAAAGTGTATTTTCTCCATTTTTTGCCAAAGTATAATGTTTATATTCTTTTTTAGATTTGAAACCATGAGGATGAATCTTTATGGCAGTCTCATACTTCATACTTTCTCTGCATCTTATCCGACGAATTTTGTTAACCTTATTTCCACATTTGTCCAACATATAAACACCATTAGTCAATGCTGTTTTAAAATCAGTGGATTCAACCTGCTTTTTTATCATTTGATATAAATCCCTATCAACAATTACTTTTTCGATTTCGTCCAAACTTCTAAATCCTGGTGAATTAGCATCCTTTTTGTAAACTAACTCTTTTCGGATTACTAAAAATATTTCATCTTGTAGAATCATTAGACCGTTTTCATCAAAAAGAATTTTATTATTTCCGTCTCTCTTGGGCAGTTTAATAGCACCATAAAAAGATTCGCCATGCAATTGTCCCCTGATTGTGT
Source organism: Viscerimonas tarda (assembly GCF_054601255.1). Lineage (NCBI taxonomy): Bacteria > Pseudomonadati > Bacteroidota > Bacteroidia > Bacteroidales > Dysgonomonadaceae > Viscerimonas > Viscerimonas tarda. The sequence continues at coordinate 4,504 of NZ_BAAHWV010000045.1, forward strand.
CCCCTTGAGCAACTTTGGGTATTTTTTCCCCATTCTTATCTAATCTAAAATTCCATTTCCCATTTTCGTCTTTATACCGAAGATATTCAATTCTACCTCTTTTTCTCACTTTTTTATAGGTAGATAGAGTGGTTCTGTTATCCGTCAGATTATTTATTAAAATTTCATTTTCGATAAATAAAACTTTCGATGCTGAGAAATTCTCCCAATCTTTTGGTTGCTCGTGATAAATCTCATTTGTTCTTCTATCTTTCACTTCATTGTATTCCAGTAGAATCTTATCTCGTTCATAAAATGGCGGTATAAGCGTTAAGATGGCCGCATCGGTAGCATGGTGATAATGTTCGTTACGGTCTTTCTTTTCATAGGGCAATTTCATACTGTAAATTTCTTTAAAACTATTGACAACGTTGGCCTTTTCTACCGAAACTTTTTTAAATACTGTTTTTAAATAGGGCAGGGCGTATTTTGTAATAATTTGAGTATCTTTTAATTGACTGTTTCTCCAGCTTGATTTATGTTCTTTAATTGTAAAAGTGTGTAACTTGGATTTCCAATAATCCAAATCAAACTTTACCATGTGATATTTTTGTATGCAATTATTTTTGATGTCTTTTGTTGTTGCGTATGAAGCCTTTCTTTTCCATTCGTCATAAGAAAACTCCAATTCTTCAACCTTTTCTTCTATATGTCTCAATCTTGGTTTTATTGCAGTATAAAGATCATCATCTATAATCACATCATCTTCATAATTTGGTAATTGAGTTGGAAAAAGTTTTTTCTTTATATTTCGATTGTAATTGCTATTGGCTAATGTTAGATTTTTTAATTCGCTGTCAAAACTAACACTTGCAGGGATTGTATGCTCAATATCATAATTATTCCCATTAAATATGTCGCACATTTTAATCGGTTTACCAGTGTATAAACATTCTAAATTCTGTTCTTTCCACAATCTGATTTTTCGAAGCAGTATTTTATCATTTTCATCATAATTAGTTTCACATTCTTCATTAATTTCACGAATAATTTTTTTGTAAGATTCATTCTCTTTTTCTCTTTCTTTATTCCAGCTTTCAATGGCTTTTCTTTTGTTTGCATCATTGAGCTCTCGTGCAATTTCAATTACAACACGAGTATTTTCGTCAATTTTTCCGATCTTAAGCAGATAATTTAATAATTGTTTTAATTTATGAAGTGATTTCAAAGCCATCGGATTCTTAAAACCGTTACTAATGGGCTCTGGACTTCCTAAAAGCCGGATAGAACGTCCTTGACATTCTGCATCAGGGTGTTTCGCTAAAAATGATTGAATTTTTTCTTCTGTTAGATATATATCCTTATTCCCAATAGTATATTGATGATAATTAGATGCTGCTACATAATTATCTTGCTCTGAAGGATGCCACAAATATTCTTTTCTTTCATCGGGTATATTGTATGTCTTTTGTAGAAAAGCAAATATTTGATCATGTAAGCGGGGTTGCTCAATAAATATATTTTTCTTGGATAGAATAGATTTTCTTAAAAAATCTTTGAATTTAGTTGAAACATAATCTGAAATTTCAGCCTTTTTATCTTCTCTTAATTCATCCCATGTTTTTTCACCAAGAACATCAACTATTTTTGTCTTAATTTTACTCAACTCATCACTGTCAAGTTCTCTATCTACTTCAATCGAATAACGATATTCATCATTTAATTCATTTTGAATCAAATTATTTACAATATCATTAAGGTTTTTTTGTTCTTTATTCTCATCAATTATCTTTTCTACTTCTTTTGAAAAGAAGATTATCAGATCATCCGTAATTTTATCTGTGCCTAAAACTTTGTACAGATTTGCTAAATATATTGCATGACTATATTTGAAGCCTTTTTGCAAAAATGGCAGAATTTTTTTGATAGCAGAAAGACTTAATGTTGCGTAACCTTGGTTCAGTTTTAGTTTAGAGAACTTTTCGGCTTTTTCTTCATCTAAATTCAATTTTTCCAGTGCAAACTTTTTTAAACTTTCTGGTCCATCAAATGTATTTAGCACATGCCAAATGTCTTCAAATGTATATTTTTCATCTGTTTTCTTTTCTGGATGAGCTTGTCTATCATAAATCGAATCCCATTTATATGCTTCTTTCCAATCATCACCTAGAATATCTTGAAATGACTTTAATAACTTTGCGGAAATAACTTTTACATTCTTCTCTTTCTTCTTAATTGTCTGCAACTGTTCATCATTAGATAATGTTTCTTTTTCTTCATTTGTGAGTTTTGCAAATTTTGAAGTTATTTTACCGCCAAAACGACGTACAACCTCACCAATTTTATTGAGTGTAAAATCGGGAGTTGCATTATAAAATAATGGATAAATATGTTCCTTAATGAACTTTTGTTTATCTTCTATATCAATGTTTAAATTATTGATAAACACCCAAGTTCTGTATTCTTCATAAAGAGGATGGCTGATAGGCGCTCTTTTTTTATTGCGTTCGTAGATACATTTTCCTACTAATCCTTTTTGTGTACGCAATGGTCTCTGCCAAATAATAGCATTCCATAGTCTTTTATAATCTCCTTCGTTTATATCCTGAGTTTTGCAAATTTCTTTTAATTCATTTTCATAATCTCTCCTCAAATTGTAGCGTTGGCGGATTCGGCCTCCTTTCTCTTTCTGGTAGTAATATAATGCTGCTCCCAGCGTTTTATATTGTTCGATATATGTTGCAATTTCGTCTCTGCCCGCTGTCCCCGTCTTTTCACTTCCTTGAAGCATTGTCTTTGCTTCCTCTTCATCTCGTCCACGGAATCCTCTTCTTTGAACTAATTGATATAAAATGCGCCCAAGTATATATGGATTATTTTGGTATATTGCTTTAAGTTCTTCATTAATAGCAAATACCCTGAAGATATAATGACTTTCATCCTTCTCCTTTCCGAATAGGTGAAAATCTGGTTTCCCGTCTCCATCAAAGTCAAAATGTAGCCAATTAATAAATTCTTCGGTTTGTGGATATTCCCTTTTTTGACCTTTCGTGTATTTTCGCCATTTATTGAGTTCCTTTGTTGTTAAAGGGCACATTTGTTTTTCAATAAGGAATTCTAACAAACTCCATTTTTGGTATTTTTCAGCCTGATAGTTCCTTCTTTTGCTACGACTGTCAGTCCTTTTTTGTACTTTCGGAAATTCAATCCCTTTCTCAGTTGCAACTCCTTTGTCAAAGGTCAAAACTCCATAATCAATAATCTGATTATCTTCCAACGAAGTATCTCTAATTGCCCATCCTGCCGAATTTGAGCCTAAGTCAATCCCAATTATATTACTCATAGTTTATTATTTTGTGCAAATATAGCTAATTGTTCGGTCATATATATATTTCATCAAAAATATTTGGTGCCATAAAGTATTTCCATTACATTTGTATCGAGAAGGTGAAATTACTTGGTGCACTAAGTATTGAATTTGACGTCCAAAACTAGATTCTGATCGAAAGATTTAACCTTTTTATTTCTCAAAAATAGTCATTTTTAAGAAATGTATATGTTGTGAATAGATTTTTTTTATTACTTTTGTAACAAAAGTTTTGAAAGCTTTTCACAATAAGGCTGTAAGCCGAAGAAAAATCTTGAATCCTGCGTACTCCGTGGGATTCTTTCGTTTTATACAGCTTTGATAAAAATCGCTTTTCAGTCTCTAAAGATAGTAATTAAAAATTTATTCTAACAAATTTTACTTAATAAAAATACCACACTTCTCCCTCCCATTTTATCTATCCCATAAAAAGCCATGGCGAACAATAAAAAAGTGTTTACGATTGAAATTGACGGGGTTGTGCAATCTTACGAGAATGTATGCTTGTTGAAGGACGGACTGGTGGACTTGGAGGCTACGCTTACTAATTCTGGTTTTGGGCAGTCGCTGTCCGCTATTTTTGGTAGCATGGAGGGCTTATCGACGGTTCTGAAAGGCTTTGCTGTTGGGGTTGAGAGTCTGGCGGAAAATGCCGGGGAGATAGAGGCTTTGACAAAGAATGTGGAAGCGCTCCGAAATAGCCTCGTTGAAGAAGCGGCCATGGAAAGGAGGCTAAGCAGGCAGCGCGAGGCGGACTGGGAGAGGATGTCCGCCGTTTACGAAACGATGATGGAGGCAACCTCCCAATACCGCGCCTGCATCTCCGAAACATTCGGATTGTTAAGCGATGTTTATGCCGAAGATGCGGAGAATTACCGCGCAGAGGCCGAAAAGGTAAAGGCTTCTATTAACGAAATCGACCAACGGCTGGCCGAGTCAACCGGTCGCAAAAAAGCATTGCTCGACGAAGAGAAAACGGCTTCGGATGGACGGGCGATGGTGGTACAGGAACAGCTTGCCCGCGAAATGGAATCGAATCAGCAACTGGCGCAACAAAAGGCCGAACTGGCAAAAGAGGAGGAACGCCTGCGCAAGGAAGCCGAAACCCGCGAAAAACGGTCGAAACGCTTGGAAATTGTCAACGGAATAGTAACAGCAACAGCCGATGTGGCCATGGGGGTTAGTAAAGCCTTGTCGATGGGGCTGTTAGGTATTCCCATCGCAGCTCTTATTGCGGCACAGGGCGCTATTCAGGTGGCGCTGATTAAGAAGCAACTGGACAAGGTAAACATGGAAGACGGCGGTTTGCTGCATGGCAAACGTCATGCGCAGGGAGGTATGCGCATCGAGGGGACGAATATTGAGGTAGAAGGCGACGAATTTGTTGTCAACCGCATCTCTACCCGCAAAAATCTGGGGCTGATTGACTACATCAATCAAAGCCGCAGCCAGCTTTCGCCTGCCGATATTGAGGCTTATTATGCTCGTTCGGGACAGTTGCCCGCCGCTGGTCGCAGAGTCAAGAGCATGTACGAAGAGGGTGGGCGGCTGACCAATTTGAATGTCGTTGGCAATACGGCCTCACCTGCTGTCGAAGACCGTTTGCTGGAAGCCATTGAGCGTATTAATTTCCGCCCTGTGGTGTCGGTGGTGGACATAACGAATGCTCAACGCTCGGTAGCGCAAGTAAAAGATATGGCCGGGGCGTGAGGGAAGCGCAAGCGACTTAATATAAGAACGCGAATTACGCAAATTATTGCAGTTTATATACTGTTTAAAATCAGATAATTATAAAATATAACAGTAATTTATCTGCTTGAATTTATGTAACCTGTGTAATTTGCGTTCTTTCTGTGTTTAATGTTTGTATTTAACAACTTCTAGTTTCACAGAACCTCCCCCTATTTCTAAGACATTTATTATATAAATGTTTCCTCCTCTCAGTTTTACAAAATATTGAGTTCCTGCAGTTGCTGAAATGGTCGATGCAGTCCAAAATTTATCCGATCTTGATACTGCAATGCTATCACAACCCGCTACTTTTAAATCCGCACTATAAGACCAAATATGCTGACATTCTACTAACGCTTCTCCATTAATGATAGATTTTGACACCCTTTCCCTCAATTCAATTAATTGGGGAGAATAAGTTAAACTATCAACTTTTTGCTTTAGTCTGATAACGTCTTCTTTGCACTCATAATCAGATGACTTATTTTCTCCTATGTTGTATCCAATTATGTAAAATAAATATGCAAAACCAGCCAGTCCACACAATAACAGGAGGATTTCATATTTTCTTATTCTTGGCTTCTCCTTTTCCATAAATATAATTTACAGTTTCAATAGAATTTTATTTCCCCATAGCGCCATTCAGGCCCTCAAGCTCTTTCAACAGTTTACTTATCTCGCTTTCCGTCAATGCTTTGTTGTATATTCTGAAATCGTGATACAGGGTGTTGAGCAGGAACACATCGTTTTTGAAAGGCGCGCGTCCCAGCCAGTTGTAAGTTGTTGGTTTCGAGATGTTTTTGGGTTGAAGAGGGGCTTCGCTTGTTGCTGCCGCCTTTCCGTTGATATACAGCGTTCCGGTTTTGCCCGATTGTACGTAAACGATATGTTGCCAAACGCCCTTTTTCGATGGAGAGCCGGTCTCTACGCCGACGAGTTCATTCTTCCATCCGCTTAGCGATTGTTCGTAGCGTTGCAACTTGACTTTGTAGGCGATATATTCGCCCTCGGTTTGCGTACATTCGGGCAGACTTGCGAATGCATACACAAAGTTGCCGTTTTTGGTAACGTCCGTCTTTTCGTCGATGTACAGATAGGTGGATACGGCAAAATCTTCGAGGCTCGTAATCAGTTCGCCCGCTTTATCTCCCATATCGAGGTATCCGTTGTCGCCACCCAAATCCATCACCGGATATTTGCCCACTTTTGTCAGGCTGGCGCTGTTTTTCAGGATGCCATCGTATCCATTGCCCGAAACATCCTTTACGACTTCCTTCCCCGTATTTTTGAAGGTGTAATGAACTTTCAGATTTTTGTCTTTCGACATGATGGGCAACGATGCAATCAGGAATAACGAGAGAGCCAATGCCGTCGATTTTTTTCTAGTATTTTTCATGCTGTGTCTGTTTTGATATTCGGCTCTAAAAATAGGAAAAATATTTCAATATTTAACATGGCGGTCGTATAATCTTAGGGCAAACGTATGAAAAAGTCTTTCGGACTTTTTTTCGGTTCATCGGCAAAACTGGTCTAGTCCCGCATGGGACGGCACTTTATTAACCTTATTCCTTAACTTAATGACATTGAGCTAAAGCATACGGTTAAAAGGCCGTCCCATGCGGGACTAAATACGGGGTGTTCAAAAAAACTTTTTAACAACTCCACCCACAAAAAAAACACCTTACTTTTCCGGCTCCGAAAGTTCGGCCTTACCGACAACATAATCTGAGGCCAGTTTGTGAAATTTCGATACTACATCTTTGTATTGGGGGTCGTAAACAAGGTTTTTCAATTCATTGGGGTCATTGATGGGGTTGGTGAGAAATGCACCTGCTCCTGCACCGAAAAATTCGGCATAACGCCAACGTTCTGTCCGTACAGAAACTCCTGTGATGCCTTTGCCATGTTCGTTCCAAACGGTATAGGCCGGACGTTCCCATTCGGCATACGGATTATTCAGCAGTGGCGCCAGACTTACGCCATCTAAGCCTTTGGGTTTCGGTAGTCCGCATAAATCCACCAGCGTGGGGTAAATATCCACCAGTTCAACTGTCCGCGGCGAGGTTTTTCCGTTTCCTTTCGCCCGGGGATCGTAAATGAGGAAGGGTACGCGCGTGCCTTGTTCCCAAAGAGAACCGGCTTTAGACCATTTGCCTTTTTCGCCGAGTTGGTAGCCGTGGTCGCTCCAGAATATCACAACCGTGTTTTCGCGAAGCCCCTGCCTGTCGAGTTCGGCAAGCACCCGGCCAACGTTCCAGTCCACATAACTGATGCAGGCCAGATAGGCGCGCATCATGTCCCTGGCTTCCTCGGGCGAAGCCGAACGATTGATAAACAAATCGGCATTGATTGGCCGGATAGCGCCTGCCGGAAATCCGGGAGGTATCATCGGAAGCGAGGCAAAATCGGGTGGCAAGGCTATTTTTTCGGGACTGTACAAGTCGAAAAATTCCTTGGGTGCAACGAGTGGTGAATGTGGTTTTGAAAAACCGCAGGCAATGAAGAAGGGTTTTCCCGTTTGTTTGCTCTGTTTTATGTAGTTAATCGCTCTATCGGCGACTTTGGTATCGGAAAGTTCTTTGGCCGCGGCTCCCTCAACGGCCTCCCAGCGGTCGGAATTGGGCGCTTGCCTCAAATCGTTCAGGGTCATTCGTGCAATATGGTCGCGAATTTCTTCTTCGGACACGTACGAAGGCGGATCCATATTGATGGGATTATTGTGCAGGCGCACTTCGCCACCCTCATCCCAGGCCTCGGTATCATCAATTCCGCCATGAAAAACCTTACCGCTGCGCAAAGCGGCATAACCATGCTGGCGGAAATATTTCGGCAGACTTACCCAATCGGGGAAGGTTGCGCCAAACCATTCGCGGTTTCCATACAGCCCGCTTGTTGTAGGTCGTCGTCCGGTGAGCAGCGATGCCCTCGAAGGACCACTTAGCGGATATTGGCAATAGGCCCGTTCAAACCGAACTCCCCGCGCGGCAAATTGATCCAGATTGGGGGTTTGTGCAACCGAACTGCCATATACATTCAGTTCGGCACGCATATCGTCGGATATGAGGAACAACACGTTCATGGCTTGCCCCGCTTTGGACGCAGGCGCCGGTTCGGATTGTGGGAACACGGAAACCGCCGGAATTGCGCCAATCACCAATCCGGCAGTAAGTAGTTGCTGTCTTTTTTGCATAATAGATATGGTTTTAGATTCCGTAAAGATAGATATTTACAATCTTTTTTCAAATACCATATTAGAGGTATTATCTCTTTGTGTAAAATACTGTACAAATATCCCTTAATTTGCAACTAATTTTGCTGTAAGGTTCTTGAAAGGCTTTTGCCTGTTTCTTTCTTCTTGCGGCAAATTGTTATTTCTTCACAGGCTACGCATTTTTTGTCCCACATCGTGTTTGATTTGCCGTATAGTCGGAGACATTATTTTTACCGGCTTGCTCATAATCCTGTTTGCGACTATCAGCGCCTTGTCTTTTTCTCCTGTCGCCAAATACATATTGAACAGGCAATATAACGGCTTAAATTTTACAGGACACATGTTTGCCGCTCTTTTGTAATGCCATTCTGCTTCCGCATAGCAATGTGTTTGTTGGTAATTGTCGGCAATCAGCATTTGCAAGTCATAATCTGCCCAAAGACGTTCACACCCATGAGCAATTGCTAAACTTTTCCCGTATTGTTCAGCATAATTCAATTCGGCTGCGTAATTGTATAAAAACAAGCGGTGATTACATAACCTGAAATAGAGTTGCTCATATTGAGCAAATGTTTCAGGCGTTTGTTGCCGCAATGACGATTTGGCGGTTTGGTTCCAATCCTTTTGTAGCAGCATATCCTGAATAGTAAAAAAACATAATGTAAGGCAAATCACAATGATTATTCCTCCGATAATTACGGGTTTAAAACGCAAGTATCCGAGAAGCGCAGAGATACTGATTCCTGCCATCACACAAGGAAAAGGGTAAGAGAGTGGATAAGAAAAAAATGCAAACACCCCAACCGAAAGCAAACACAAAACAGCGATATTTGTCTCCCGTATTTTCTTTTTTTGATATGCTTTCCATAAGAAAACCGGCAAAATAAGCAATAAAACAAAACCTAATGCTCCATGTTCAATTGCCAACAGCAGATATTCGTTGAATGGACGACTGGTATTGTCGGCCAACATAGCATAACGGCTATCCGGATACTGCCGGAAGTAGGTAGCTTGATAATCCATGTAGTGTGCATGAAAACCGCCCTCTCCATGTCCAAGCAGAGGCTTATCCTTAATCATCTCCCACGAGCAAGTCCAAATCAGCAAACGACCATCAGCGGAATCTTTTTTGAGAAAGTAAACTCCAAGTAATAATAAACAGAATGCACATCCCAAAGTGATAATATGCCATCGGTTGATTTTCTCTTTTAATTGAAACAATCCCCATGCACCAATAACGATTACAATACTCAACATTCCCGCTCTTGACTGAGACAGGACAATAGCGCAAGCAACGATACCTCCAACAACAATGGCACTATACTTTATCCACCTTTTTTCTTGCTTACATACAAAATATAAACAAGCAGGAAATCCGGCACAAAGAGAAGCGGCATAACCGGCAGGATTATCAAAACTTCCGACTACAGGGAAATACCCTTCAATGGACAGAATCCCAGAATACTGTAAAATGCCCTGTATCGCAGATATTACCACCGAAAGGGCAATGATACCCCATACATAAGGACGTATCTTTCTCAATGATTGACCGGAATACAAACAGCAGTCAACATGGTAAAGAATAAAAAGAAGAGAAGATGCCAATATCGCTGCATACCACTTGGGGCTTGTTTCTTTGTTGACAAAATAGTGAGACGAAAGAAACAACGATCCGGCGCATAATAGGATGAATAGACAGATATACAGATATTGAATAAATTTTGAACAAGATACATACATCGTCATAGAAGTATTAGTTGTCAATGCTTCAAAAAATCGTGAAGCTTTTTATTAAAACTTAAATTGCTTCATGATTGAATTTAGCAGCGATTTTTCAAAAGATAATAAAAAAAAGTAGAAAACTTAATAAGAGCCGTTCTTGACCATTAACTAACTATTGTTGTACTTTAATAGTAAAATTCTCAAGAACAAAAATTCGGTGGGTTGCTCACATCAAGCGTATCTTTATTTTATGAAGATACAAATTCTTCTCTAACTATCTATAAATCAGCAGCTAATTTCAGCCCAAACCCATAAAACCTACATACAGACATACAAGAACCGTAGTTATTAAATCATTTATATCAAGTGCAAAGATAGACAGTTTGCCTGAATTTCACAAGTAACTCTCATTTTTTGCTATATATTCTATACCGCTGTTTTTTAGCCAATTACAGGTTTATATAAAAACAATACGTCTGTATACAGGCTTTAAGTTGCTTATATACAGACATATTGTCTGTTTTATTGGTATTCGAAAAAGAATACATGAAAACTATTGCTGTGGCTCTGATTGGTCACTGTTATCAGCTTTTCCCTTTGGTTTTCTTTCTGTCTTACCAGCCTGTCCCGTTGAGTTTTTCTTTTGCGACCACTGGTATTTCTTTTCCGCTCGCAGCATTTGTTTCTTCGTATAATACTTTCTTTCCTCTCCGCACAACCTGTCGTATTCCTGCAAGTTCAATGTGTTGAGATGTTCCATCCGGATTTCAACATCGGATTGAACATGCCTGAAATAATATCCTCCCGAGGCTACATACTTGCCTGTACATGCAAACGATATGGCCTGCAAATTGCAGTAGTTCATCAGTTCCGCAGCGGAACGTAAGGAACGGGCTATTGCCACCAGTACTTGCGACGAATTGAATATCAATACGTTTTTTGCGTCTTTGTATTTCTTTTCCATGGAGTAAAAAAACAGGAATTATGAATCCTTTGCAGGCTTGCGTTTTCCTTTCCCGATTAAAGACCTGTATTCCGGAGTTACATTAAACCGCACTACTTTCTTCGGCGGGACAACAATTGCTTCCCCTGTCCTCGGATTGCGAGAGTTCCGTTCCGGATAATCTTTTATCAGGAATGTTCCCAAGCCTCTTATGTAAACGTCTTCTCCCTCCAGGAAGGCTTCCGAAAGCGCCTGTATAAATGGGGTTACGCATTGCCGTATTTCCGATCGGGTAAGTCCGCTGATTGCCGAGGCATTTGCCATAAGTTCCTGTTTTGTCATCTATTTGCCAATTCACTGTTTATACTAATCCTCCTGTGAATGTTTACTCTTGTTCCATAACCCTGCACACAATATGAATGACAGGGCAGCCGCTCCTATCCAAAAATAGCGAATGGATGAAAAGTCATAAGCTGTAATGCCATCCACAACCGTTTTGCTGTCGCCAATTAAGCGACCGCTTAAAATATCCTGAATGCCGGCTCCGATGTAGCTGGCTATCCCGACAACGCCTAAAGCTGCTCCCGATGCTTTTTTCGGCGCAATATCGACAGCCATCAAACCGCCCAAATAACAGATTAATACGCCGATGGATAAGCCAAACAAAATCATACTGAAAATGTCTATCACAAAATAGCCTTTGGGAACAAAGACAAATAGGCCAATCCCAATGGTATTGCAAATACCAAATATCAATGCCGGAAAATTTCGATTTCCGTTAAATAATCTATCGGAAAACCAACCGGAAAAAACCGTTCCTATGATGCCGCAGACAGATGATACGGCAATGATGCTGCTGGCTTCCACCGATGAATAGGCTTTTTGGTTTTCAAGAAAAAAGATACCCCAACTATTAATTGCATACCTACTGATGTACATACACGCACTGGACAATGCCAATATCCAAATGCACGGATTTTTAAGCACCTCCAATTGCATGGATGCAACGGATTTACCCAATTCTTTTGGAGGAATTACCGGAACAAGTCCCTTGCTTGTCGGGCTGTCATGAAGGAAAAATAAAATAATGACTACGCCAATTAGTCCGGCTATACCGGCAGCTTCAAATCCCCATCGCCAACCGGCAATACTGACGACAAAGGCTGTTGCAATAAATGTCAATGCCTCGCCTATATTATGACTGGCACTGAAAAATCCGTAATAAGAACCACGCTCTTTATCGGTGAACCAACGGGATAAACCTACAACACTGCAAGGCGATCCCGCACTTTGTACCCAACCGTTAATGCCCCACAGAACAACAAATACCCAAAATGTGTGAGAAAATCCCAGCGTAATGTTTATCAAAGAAGAAATCGCCAAACTAACCGCCATAAACCGTTTGATATTAATTCTGTCCGCTAAAAACCCGTTGACAAATTTTCCGATGGCATACGAAAAGAACAAGGCGGAACCTATAATCCCCAATTCTTGTTCGGTAAGTATGCCACCGTCCACCAAGGGTTTCTTTACTACATTCAAACTAAGACGGCAAACGTAGTATAAGCCGTATCCAACTGTAGCGGAAAGAAATACCGACCATTGCAGTTTCTTTAAATATTTTGGGTCTTCTTTCAACTCCGCTCTATCCGGTTCGAGGTTGAAAAATTGTATAATTTTCTTAATCATATATGTGTCATAACTTTATTTCTTTGAATAATTTTCCTTCCTCATCTGTAATACGAATCGTTATCGTATTGTTTTGTACACGAACATCTGTAAGATGGCGATTTGAATTGATAAGAACAGGAAAATCACACTCCCCTTTACCTTTGGGGATATAGAAATGTTCATGTAAATGCCCACTCAACATTAGATTAATTCCTGCTTTGTTGAGAAGAGGAATGAAAAGTTTTTTTATTTCAATTGAGCCATGCCAGGTAGATTCCACGGGTGGCACATGTAAAAGTACAATTTTCACAGAAGATTGTTTAAAATCTTCGCTGTCAATCACTTTTTGTAACCATTCGACCTGCTCTTTTCTATATTGATCGAAAGCGCCTAATCCATTATACTCTATATCAGTATCGGGTTTATCTTCTCCTCCATCCATTACAATAAAAAAGGTGGGACCTTGACGGAATGTATAATATGGTTGTGCGGAAGCAGCAGGAAAATAATCCATGTATTCATTGGAAAATACTCCACGTGCTTCATGATTGCCACGAACGTAGACGAATGGCAGTTCTGAAGCAAACGTCTGAACCGATCGGGTAAGAAAGGCATCGAATAGTTGTTTCTCGGATTCCATGGAACTCAACATATCACCATTGAAAACTACGAAATCAGATGATTTGAAGTCAACTTGACCGAGCAGTGATGCAAGAAGTGTGTCGTTGGCATGAATGTCGTTTATCATGGAAAAATGACATTCAGATTTGGATGTATCAAGGGTTTTAAATGTTAATGGAGCCTTACGATACACATTAGAAGCGACAATTTTTCCATACGCTACGAATTTGGATGTTTCTTCAACCACTTCTTTAGAAAATATACGATAACGGTATTTTGTAGCCTTTTCCAATCCGTAAAGTCGAACTTTATGCAACCGACCTATCGCCTTTCTGCCGAAGTTCGTTTCAAAAAACTGCGGTCTTTCTTCGGCATAAAAGCTTGTTTCATCATCGGGTGCAAGTTCAACCCAAGAAACTGCATTACTGTTTGTTACCCACACAACAGTTACTTCATTTTCAGTTACATTCTGAAGATAAGGACCACAAATAATATCAAACTTCTCTGTTGCCAATGTCCATATTGGCAACAGAGAGAAGAATGCAATCAGGAATTGTTTCATCTATTGAGATTCTGTTACTGATTGATTTTATTTTCGAGTTGGTTCACCTTTTCCAAAAGTGACTCATACGAAGTAACCACTTTTTCCAATTGCTCAATCTTTTTGTTTTGTTCAATAGAATAGAGAGTCAATTCTTCTACTTTCTGAAGGAGTTTTACATTCATATTATGTAAAGAATAGCCGTTTTCTTTCACTTCCGAAGCTGTCGGAATATTGGGAAGATGATTATTCGCTTTGATATAATTTTCAACTTCATTCAGATTTTGCAGTTTGTAATCACTATTAAAAACATGATCAGCCCATTCTGATTGAGGAGCCAAAGCAAAATCTTCCGACAATACGCCTCCTGTAATGAAAGCTGAAAAATGATCTAAAGTTGTTGTGGCAATGCTATCAACATTTACATTTATAAATAACTTTCCATTGTTTAGTTTTATATTTCCATTAACAGTTAATTTCTGATCTGGATCGGATAGACCTATTCCTATATTTCCGATAGTACTTATAAACAAATCTGTTTGACTGTCAGTTACACCTCTATCTCCTGCTGTAAAAGATAAATTATTTTTAGCAATAATACGATTCCACTTATTATTACTATTATTTGAGACCGGAAAATATAATGTAAAATCGTCATTCACCCCTTTTTTTATTTGAAGCCCCTTAGTATCTTGTATATTGAAAGAAATAGGCTGTTTGTTTGTGGTATGCAGTTCCAATTCATTTGCATAAATCAATTTTCCTCCACTGTTCATCCTAATATTTCCCTCGACTGTTAATTTTTCATTTGGCGAATTTGTACCAATACCAATATTTCCGGCTTCTGTTATTGTTAAATCCGTTGTATTATTTGTTAAACCTCTATTCCCGGCAGCAAGAGATAAAGATGTTGCAGCTACTATACGAGCAGGATTATCTTGCACCGGAAAATATAAGGTAGGAATATAATTGTATCCTAAACGCATTTGAAATGCTTTAGCATTTCCTATATAGTAACTGATAGGAATATTATGACCTCGAATTTCAAATTCGTTATGCGCACTATTACCTTGTAATACGCCAACAAGATTACTGCCTGTGCCAACATAATATACATCCTTTGTATCAGTTGTTTGACTAAATACGTTCATACTTAATACTTGAAATACGCACGCCATTACTGTTAAAAATACAATCTTTTTCATGTTTTTTAATTTTTAATTGATTTATAAATTAATTGTTTATTCTTCCGACTTATTGGAAATTTTGTTGAATATTGCTTCTTAGTTCGTTATAAGAGAATCCGTATATTTTCACAGCTCCAATATATGATTCATACATGATGGGCCCCAACGAATCATCCCCTAAGCTAATAAACGTAAGAGGCCGTCTCTTTATAAAATGATGCATAGAAGAATTTATATCAGGATATTTTGTATTATAATCTAATCCAAAAAATATAGGAGATAAATAATAATTATTTGAATTTTCCTTATTTACCGCAATGAAAATAAAATTTGATGTAAGATAAACTCTCATTCTCCATATAGTAAGACCGGTTGCATCCTCAAATAATCGATCATACAAATGATACTCATAATGCTTAATTTGACCACCATTCATACTTTTATCTCTTGTAATGGTTACCGTTTTGGCTGAATATTTAATTGACAAAATGTTGGGTTCCCAAAGGAAAGTCTGAAAAGATATTAAAGGCTTATTATCTTCATTATCAACGTCTAATTTAAGATCAAAATCAACCATAATTCCATCGTCTTGACTATTAGCTGTCGGCACGTTTTCCATGGATATCAGTCTATAAGAATATGCAAATCTTGAAATTAAAGGATCAGCTGTCCAGTAGTAATTGCCAAGCATTGGTGAATATGAAAATGGCCCGGATACCTGTTGTGCATTCAAACTCAAATTTAAAAAGAAGAGTACTAATAAAAGAAAAATATTTTTCATGATAAATAGTATTTTATTAAGTAAGTACTCAAAATTAAGCGACATTATGCGAATAGTTAATGAACAGTTCTTTACCCACCGCTGCCACCGCCCTGTTGGTGGAGTAGAAAAGTGTGTCAGTACTCGCATAGTCCTGTGGTCTTA
>NZ_BAAHWV010000046.1:0-19938 GCF_054601255.1 Viscerimonas tarda
CCAAGTTATCTGCCCGATAGCAGGGGAAAGCAATGCACTTGCTTCACTTTTCCCAAGCAACAATATTGCCGTATTGGTAATTTTTCCGTCAAGCGTTACTCTTGCCTTGTCAAGAAATTCTTCATCAAGCCAGCTGTCCACGTCTTTTGCCAAAGACCGGTGTTTCAACTTGTATTGTTCCCGTGCTTTTAATATGGCTTCTTTATCCAAATGCCCAAGATTGGCATCGGGAATAATCATTTTCGACCAATCCCTGTTTGACGCCTGATTGCGTATCCTGTCTATCTTCTCTATATTCAACGCGATAAGGCTTTCATTGAGGCGACCGTAATAAAATCCCTCAAAAGAAACGGGAATACCGTGCGGTGCAGCAGGAATTTGAAACATTACCACGCGACCTTCGGGCTTCTGCAACTCATAAATTTCCATGAATGAAATGCTTTGAGTGGTTTTGTCGCCGATTTCCTTTTTCAGGCTGTCCAAATCCTTGCGGGAGGTGCGGTAATAGCTACCTACAATCCGGTGTTTCTTGTTCTCAACCCCAAAAATCAGCCACGCACAGGATTTTCCTTTCAGGTTGGCTTCGTTGCTCAACGCCGAAAAGTATTTACCGAGCTTGCTGAAGTCGTAACTTTCTTTTGCTTCCTTAAATTCGACAATTTCGGTTTCTGCCGGAAGTAAAAGAGCATCTGTCAGTATTTTATCCAATTCCTGTTCTGTCATTTTCCTGATTTTCCTGCCCGCAAAATTACTCAAATATTCCCAAGCACACAAACAATTAGCTATTTTCCACCGCTATCCATACGAATTAATTTATCAGATAACGTTTTTTTCAGCGAGTTGAGGAAAAAAGTCCGTTCTTCAGCCGTGCGGTTTTTGACGTCCCAAAACAGGCGGTAATAATTTGTGATTTCGCAGCCGAACATTTTACCAATGGAAGCAAACAATTCTTTCAGTGAAGTCCCGCTAAAACATTTTGCCTCATGCAGGGCATAAAAAAGTTCAATCAGTTCCATACGGCTGCCTGTCCATTGCGGAGCTTTCAGGTTTTGGGATTGACTGTTGAGCGGGCAATTCGCGGCGGACAGTTCCGCCAGCAGTCGTTTCTCTGTCCATTCAATCTGTTCGTTAACAAGTTGAATTGCTTTGGAAAGAAAAATTGCCGCATTTTTTTCCCGATACCCCTGTTAAAGACCCCAGTTCAACGCGGGTATGAACGAGTGTGTTACGATATGCTGCCTTGTCGATGACGGCAGCATCTTCCTGATATACGAGCATGACAAATTCGTCATACTGATTCTGTAATACTTGGGTGTCGATGTCGATACCCTTTTGTGAAGCTTCCTGCAATGTGCGGAAAAACTTCGTTTGAATAAATTGTTTCATTTTTTGTAATTTAAGGGATTTATAAAATAAAAAGAGCCTCCAGCCTGAAAGCGGGAAACTCTTTGATCAATGATTGCTTGTATTTTTTTGTTTATTATTTTAGCGCAACTTTAATCGCATACCCGCCACCCGGTGCTGATTTTTGAGTCAATTTTGTTTTACTCGTTACCTCCATAGTACGAATGGTGTAAGCCTGCGGATTGGTTTTGTAATGCGCATCTTTGGCATCGGCATAAATCGTGGCGATATATTTTTTGCCCGAATCGAGGAAATCGAACGAGATATTTGAAGTATATCCGTTGTAGCCTGCTACGTTTCCGATAAACCAATTATCACTGCCTTTGGCTTTACGGGCTACGGTGAGGTATTCGCCCGGTTCGGCTTCCAAGTATTTGCTGTCGTCCCAATCTACCGCCACATCTTTGATAAATTGGAAAGCATCCAAAAATTGGTTGTAGCTTTCGGGTAAATCGGCTGCCATTTGCAAGGGGCTGTACATCGTAACATACAATGCAAGTTGATTGGCTATCGTTGCGTTGACGTGCGAATGATTGTTCGGATTGATTTTCTCAATATCCATTTCAAAGATGCCCGGCGTGTAATCCATCGGACCGCCCAACAAACGGGTGAACGGCAAAATGGTCACATGATTGGGTTTGCTGCCACCAAAGGCTTGATATTCCGTTCCGCGAGCCGATTCATTGCCTATCAAGTTGGGATAAGTACGGCAAATTCCGGTTGGGCGAACGGCTTCGTGCGCATTGACCATAATTTTGTAATCGGATGCTTTTTGGATGGCATGTAAATAATGATTGTCCTGCCATTGGCTGTAATGGTGGTCGCCGTGGGGCAACATATCGCCTACATAACCACTTTTTACGGCATCGTAGCCATTGTCTTTCATAAATTGGTAGGCTTTGTCCATCCACCAATCATAATTGCGAGTAGATGAGGACGTTTCGTGGTGCATAATCATTTTTACACCTTTGCTTTTCGCATAATCACGTATTTCCGTTACATTGAAATCGGGATATGGAGTGATGAAATCAAACACAAATTCTTTCTGATGACCAAACCAGTCTTCCCAACCGATATTCCAACCTTCGACCAACACGCCGTCAAAACCATGCAAAGCCGCGAAATCAATGTATTTTTTCACGTTAGCAGTCGTTGCACCATGTCTGCCGTGGGGTTTTGCTTTCGCATAATCCGAAATGCCGATTTGTACTACCGGAAAATCGTTGGTGTAAGACCACTCACTTTTTCCGGTAATCATTTCCCACCAAACACCGATGTATTTTGTCGGTTTAATCCAAGACGTATCTTTGATTTTACACGGCTCATTCAAATTCAAAGTCATATTGGAAGCGAGAATATCGCGTGCATCATCGCTCACGATAATCGTGCGCCAAGGCGACACAGACGGTGTTTCGATATACCCTTTCGCGCCCGTTCCATCGGGAGTCAAATGCGATTGAAAGATGAATTTTTTGTCGTCCAAATCCAAGTGCATGGCTGCATAATTCATCAACGCCGCCTCGTGAATGTTGATATACATACCTTCAGCCGTTTTCATTTGCAATGATGTTTGCACACCGGTTTTTGAAAATTGCGTTTGCGAAGAATTGTCTGTCCATGCTTGGTCAAACAAACCGCGGATTTCCGATAATTTGGAAGTTACATATTCGTATTCTTGCGAATCGTAATCGCCCGGTTGCCAATAAGCAGTGTGGTCGCCGGTTAATGCAAATTGCGAAAGTTCTTCTTTGATAGTGAAATAAGTCAAATTATTGCCTTGTTCCGGAAATTCGTAACGAAATCCCAAACCGTCATCGAACAAACGGAACCGAACAATGATAGTGCGGTTGGTCGTTGGTTGATCCAGTGTTACCGCCAATTCATTGTAGTGATTGCGAATATTTTTTGTTTCGCCCCACACCGGTTGCCACGTTTCGTCGAAAGTGGATGTTTTTGTATCGACAATTTTGAAACCGTTGTAGAAGTTCGTTTTTACATCTTTGTTTCCCGAAGCAATTTCTTCAAAGGTATCGAACGTGTGTTGTACGCCTTCCGGAATCAGTTCAAAACCTAATTCACTGGGGTTAATAACATTTTTCCCTTTGTATATCAGACTGTAAGTCGGATTTCCGTCAACAGAAAGAGAAAAGTTCATTTTGAAATTTCCATTAGGAGAAGTAAGTGTTTGTGCACCCAAGGTCGAATACGCCAATACGAGCAGGAGGAATACTCCTTTGATTTTTTTATTCATATCTTGTCCATTTTTGAAGTTATTATTATTTCCAATCCATTCATTCTGTTATAAAACAAACATATCCAATGTTTATCGACTTTTAGTAAAAATCTCTATAAACTTAGATATGTTTGTTCTTTATTAGTATGAATATTTACAGACAACTAATCATGTATTTGAGGTATACGATTATCATCTCCGCTAACTTCGAAGAAATTATTATTACCTCTTTCCAAAACACGATAAATGGGATTATTTCCTCCGGAAGACCACCATGCTGTCTTATCTTCAAATGGCGTTTGCAAATTGCTTCCTCGTGGCGGAAGGATACATCCTGCCCCTTCATTTTGGCAACCAAAATGAACCGTTTCATCCCAAAGGTAATCGTCAATTAATGCCTGCCACTTTTCTATACGGGGAATACTTTTGCTTACGTGGAACGGGCCGGTTTGCTCATTAGTTAACTCATAGAAAGCATTTATATAAAGCTGCCTAAATTCCCGTATGGTAATTAATTTCTTAATTAACGGATGAGATGGATTTCCCCAATTGAATAAATCTTGTCTACCTGCATCAATCCCCCATCCGGTTCCTAATGTTGCGTCAAAATCATTCGGTATAAAAAAGAATTTACCATGAGTATTAAAATAAAAATTGAAATTATTGGCATTAGACCAATAATCATCCATATCTCCACATATTACGCTTGCAAGATATGTTTTCATCAATAATGGCACATCTATTGCTTCTTTTGCCCAATTTTTCAGATCGTCTCCTTCCAAGGTAACTAAATTATATACAAATTCCGTTAACTGAGCATTAGCTTGCTTGCGGGATGAAGTATTTGTTCTTAAATCATAGATGTCTCGATCTTCGATAACTGTTGGATTATAATTGTTTAGGGCAGCACCCGGATCCCCTTTCCATAAAAAAGGAATTTGGTCGCCCGGCGAATCATCTCCGAAAAATGCTTTACGGTCTTCCAAATAATCGTCTTCGATAAATTCCTTTAATTTATAGATGCCGAAATAGGCTCGTTTAGCATCTCCTGCAACGTGAATATAAAATCTACACATACTTATCAGTGGCCCTGAGTAAATTCCAGCTTCTTGATACAAGTCAAAACTATACACCTCACGAATACGTGTAGGGTCTTCGCGAATGAATTTCAAATCAAGCCTTGACAAACCTTCGAAAGTTTGTCCGGACTCATATTTTGAAAACTGAAGAGCAAAACTGGCTTGACGCCAAACCGGATTTTCAGGGTTATGTACTTGACCGGAATCTCCTTCAGGGCGATTACGACTTGTATTACCCCTAACTCTTAAAGCAACATTGGGAATTGTTTGATCAGGGATGTCACTGTTACCTTGAAAAATAAAATTTCCTGATACCCAAAAATTTTCATCAGGATCTTTGTCATACGCTGCCAGCAAGTCATTCCAATCACTTAAACCTATTTCCAAGGTTACTTCCGGCAATTCGTCCAAGTTGAATATCTGTTCCAGCTTGGGATTCGTAAATTTACTTTGAATGTTTTTCATTTTAAAAAATCATTTAAATTATTATTAATAAGAAAGATAATTGTTTTAATTGTAATTAGGATACTGCGGATTTGTTAAAAAACGAACCATAATATTCTACCAAATCCGACCAATGATAATACGGCAATACATCGCTTTTCACAGGCGGAACAAGTATTTCATTTTCATTATGCAGGAATTTAACAAGAATATCATCCGACCCTTTTTTCCTGAAGAATACTATTTGTATGTTGCCTGCCATGGGTGCTACTTTGAAGTCGTTCCATGCCTTGTAAAATTCCGATGGATTAGAAACACTGTTGTAACAGTCTTTCAGATGCAAAAGCATTGCCAAGGGGATAATATTCCCATCGTGACCAAAACGAAAAGAAGCTCCATTGCCTTTGGTTTTAATGACGTGGTTCGCATTTTCTATAATGTTTTTCAGGAGAGGTTTCGCATTTTCCATCATAATGCCGCCATTCTCCGCTGCATTGGCATATTGGACGTATAAACTGTAATTTTTACACTGCCACAAATCGAAAAGTTCTTCCTTTTCAAACAGATCATACAGTGAAATATCCGTCTGCATATTTTGTGTACTGCTTGCTACATTATATAATTCCCACATCAACGCATCCGCATTTATTTTTTCTTGTAAGAAACGATTGTCAGAGAACAGGTTTTTCACTAATCTTTCCGGATACACATGTTCTTTCTCGAATTGATTATACTTTTCTTTCCATGTATCGGGCGAATACCTGAATTGTACGGCTTGTTCCGTATGGTAATTCAGATAATCCATGTGCCGGGGATCGGTGTCTTGCGAAACAGACAAACCGGTACTCAGGTCTGTCAGATGTCTGCAAAAAATTTCCATGCTCCGAATGCAACGCCCTACTGTAGTCGAAACAGCCGTTACTTGTGCATTTCCGCTGAAAACTTCCGGATATTGCTTATACATCCTTTCCGCTATCCCTCTCTGCTGGCATGTTCCAAGCGGTGTCAATTCTCCTCCATGCCCTTCCGCTTCCTGCCATATTGTTTTTAATCGCCTGTACACATCTTTTCCTGATGCAGTTAAGGCATTACAGGAATCTGCTTCTTGAAATACATCCAATAAATGTTTATATTCGTTGTCGCTAACGAGATAGCGTGAACCATGCCTACCGAAATGACTGATATAAAATGGCTCATAGCTCTCCGGAGCAGGCGTTTTTGAAGTAATATTTTTTACCGGATAGGCGTAATTAACCCCACCGAATTTTTCCGGTGTTTCAAAAATCTCTTCTTGAGTAGTTTGTGCCACCATATTACAAATAGCAAGCAACAAGATTAGAATAAATGAATTGATTTTTTCCATTTTTGAATCTGCCACTAAAGTTTATGGATAGTAACTGTAATTGCTTCAACATCAACAACCACTTTATAATCGCCCTCAACAGCCACGTTCCATTTCCATTCGGGCGCTTTGCCGGGTGTTAATACCATTGGTTGCGGTATTCCGTCTGCTAACTGTGGTTTGGTGCTGACGGGTGCTTGAAACATACGGCTGTTATCGTATCCCGCATCAGGATCAAGAACGAATAGAATGGATGCTGCTGTCAGATGTATTTTGTCTATTGTATAAAGATTGGGGATTGACGGATTCCAATTCATACGTGGTATTGTTGACATGTTGTATCCATCAGCAATACAACTACCGGCAAGACATACCGTTTCGTATGGTTTTTCACCGGGTTTCGGCTTTTCAGATACAGCGTAAGCCGTCGCTTTTACTGTTGTCTCTGCAACTTCCGGTAGTTGGGCAAGGCTTCCGCCAATAATCCGGGCTGTAACTTTAATGTTTATATTTTCCTGTATTTCAGGAGATACATTCCATTTGGCAAGTAAAAGTTCATTGAGTTCTTCATGAGTATAAGAAAGCGAATGTTGTCCGTCCGGAATTTCAATCGCAGGAAGTTCTCTTACACCGCTTTCAAGTTGCAAGCCAAGATTAACTACGTATTTGAGGGATGTTCCCGATCCCCGATTGTTACCCTCCGTCCATGTGAAGGTTATGGCTGTTTGGTCGGCTTTGTCCTCTTCAAGGACAAGATTGGATTGGGAAGCCGTTACCGACATCGGATGTTGAAAATCAGGGTATTCTACTCTGTTTGTTTCCTCCTCATCGCATGAGCACAGCGAAATCAGGCAGGTAAAGAGTGTTAATTTGAAAAAATTCTTTATCATGATTGTTATTTTTTAATTTGTTATTTATTATTGTTTATATGCTATAAAAGCGGAAGACGGTTTTAAAGAGATATTCCCTCCGGCAACCTGATTTATTCCGTTGAGATTAATGGTGGCATCATCGCATACAACCGTCCAGTTTCCTGCCGGAAGCGTAAATGCTGCACTGCTTTTACTCCCATTATAAGCGACTACAATCGCTCCCCACGAATCGTTTACTGCATTGCCATCCAGCGTAAAAGCAACTTGAAGCGAAGAACCGACAGTGAGGAATTTGAGGTTTTTCGCAACATCTTGTGTCGTTGTCATCCTGAATGCAGGATGAGCCTTACGCATTGCTATGAGATTCCTGTAATATTCAAACACCCGACTGTATGTTTTCTTATTAGCCCACAGTATCTGATTAATGTTATCCGGAGATTTATAGGAATTGCCGTTCCCCTGCTTCGTGCGGTATAATTCTTCTCCTGCAAAGATGAACGGCACTCCCTGGGACGTAAACACAAATGTTTGAGCAAGAAGATTAAACCGTATCAACTCGTCTGCCGTAGCACCTTGCGGAGCACTTGCAGCCAGTTTGTCGTAAAGGCACTGGTTGTCGTGACATGTAACATAGTTGATAACCTCGCCGGGATTATTGGCATACGGAGATTTGGATATGTTCTGCGTTGCGGCGCAAATACCGAACATAAGCACCTGCTCCTGTCCTGAAGTTCCACATACAAAGCCCGGGGCGGAAGTTGAATTACCCTTTATCGCATTTCTGATGTCATCGGAAAATACGGCAATACCCGGAAAGTTCAATCCGCTTGCTTTCACAGCCCGCTGATTTTCCTGCAGCGTAGATGTTCCGGCAGTCCACCCTTCTCCGTACAAAAAAATTGTAGGATCAATCCTGTCAAGTTCAGACTTTATCTTGTTCATTGTTTCAATGTCGTGGAGACCCATAAGGTCGAATCTGAATCCGTCCACATGATACTCATTTACCCAGTATTTAACAGATTCTACCATGTATCTGCGCATTGCCTCTGTTTCGGATGCGGTTTCATTTCCACAACCGGAACCGTTTGAAAGGCTTCCGGTTGAAGTATATCTGTAAAAATACTTAGGCACAGTGAGTGCAAAGGGCGATTTGCCGGACGAAGCAGTATGATTGTAAACCACATCCATAATTACTCTCAATCCGTTGCTGTGCAACGACTTTACCATTTGTTTGAATTCCTTTATACGGATTGCCGGATCGTATGGATCGGTAGCGTAAGAGCCTTCCGGAACATTATAATTTTGAGGATCGTAACCCCAATTGTAGTTGTTCAGGTCAAGTCTTGCTTCGTCTATGGAAGCAAAATCGAATGAGGGCAACAAATGAACATGCGTAATTCCCAATTCTTTCAGGTGGTCGACTCCGGTGGCAAGCCCGTCTATGGATTTTGTTCCTTCCTCCGTAAGAGCTAAAAATTTCCCTTTATTTGTCACTCCTGAATTGGGTTCTATGGAAAAATCACGATGGTGCATCTCATAAATCACAATATCTGTAAAATTTTTAAGCGCAGGACGTGTGTCCTGTTCCCAACCGGAAGGATTGGTCTCCGACATATCTATGATTGCAGCCCTGTCACCATTCACGCCAACGGCTTTCGCCCAGATACCCGGCGTTTCCGAAAGGAATTTTCCTTCAAACCATATCTTAAATGTATAAAATGTTCCTTTCAGATTTCCGCCCACTTCACAATTCCAGTAACCGCCTTCCGATTTTTTCATTGAAACGGTTTTTACAGGCGTTCCGACGATTCCGTTTGCATACAGGGAAAGCACTACGTCTTCTGCGGTAGGTGCCCACAGATTAAAAGTCGATTTAGCAGGGGTATATATTAACTCATAATTCCGTGCTTCGACAACGGGAGCGACAGGAACCTGCTTTGGCTCTTGTTCTTTGTCGCATGAAAGAAATGTCAAGCAGAAAATGACAACAATGCCCGGAACCATAAGTATTTTTAATATTGCAGCCTTCATATTCAATCTATTTACAAACCTGCGTAATCAGGATTTTGAGTAATATACGGATTAACTGTAAATTCGTTCTGCGGAATGGGCAACAGTTTATACCTGTCGTTAACATCCTGTCCCATGTATGTGCCGGCTGCGCCGTTATCGCTTCCTTTCCAGTCCCAGTTATAACCTTTAGTGTATTTGCCGAAACGGATAAGGTCGGTACGCCGTATCAATTCCGAGGCAAGTTCCCGGCTTCGTTCGTCAAGAATGAAATCGAGTGTCATCTGAGCATCGGTAATGCGTCCGTCAACCGAATTTATACCCGTCCGGGCATACTGTCCGAACATATAGGCGCGATCACGTATTTCATTTATATAACTCAACGCTTCTGCACGCGAGCCTCCACCACCGCGAAGTATGGCTTCGGCTGCCATGAGATAAGCATCTGCCGTACGGAACACAGGAAAACATACGGACGAATATTGTGTGCCTCCGGGTTTGAGTTCCTGACGGTCTTTTGTTACGTTGCGCCATTTGATATAGGCATATCCGTCCCGAATACTGTTGGCGTTTGTGGCGAAGCGTTGATTGGCTTGCCAAGTATTTTTCTGATAGGGTGCTAATGTAAAGAATTGTGCACGTTTATCCATTTTTTGGTCTCCCCATGGATCGTTCGGATCGAAAAGTTGGTCGGCCGGTGTGAATTTATTCACAAAAGTGGTTTTAACTACCGCGTTGTTCCATGTATTTGATCCCGACATTCCCGTGTTGAAATACGGTTTCATGGAGCTGTTATCAAGGAACGCTTTCACAAAGAAATTTGTTCCGGCACTGTTTTGGGCATTATCCGCATCACTTACCGCAGGCCATATAATTTCCCGGCAAGTGCGGTTATCGGCAAGAAAAATGTGGCGATAATCCGATGCAAGCGGATATGTTCCGTCGGTAATGATTTTTTTAGCATAAGAGTAAGCTTTGTCATAGGCTGTAACGCCTACCCATGCTTCGGCATTAAGGCAGACTCGTGCAAGCATGAACCACGCCGTTGCCTGATCCACTCGTCCGTATTCGTTTTGTCCCGGAGCTTTCAAATCATTAGCCAGTTGTTCGCACTCCGAAACGATGTAATTGTATATTTCAAGGCGTGATTTCTGATGAGGAACAGTTCCCAGAGGCATTGCATCGTCAATGAACGGTACGGAACCATAAAGATCGCACAGAATATTGTAGGCATACGCACGTATCATGCGCGCTTCTGCCCGGAAATACGGATATTCGTCTTTAAGAGCTTCCCACACACCTCTTTCTTTGAGATTGGATTCCGTACATTGGCGCAGAAATTCATTGCAGTATCCTATTGTCATTATCGAACGGTAATACGGATATCCTGCCAATTCTGTGGAGGGTGTCCAGTTCAGATATTGTATGAAATAGGAACCGCGCGAACTGCCGGCATAAACAGCCATTTCGTCGGTAGAGGCGACTTGCGGATAGAAAAGTCCACGAAGCCAGCCACTATAACCTTCGTCAATACCGGGAACATCGCCATTGCCCGCATCGCCTCCCCTTTGGCCGGTAAGGCTTAAGGTTGCATAACACTTGGCAAGCGCACCGCGATAGCCGGCGGCGGTGCTATATACTTCCTCTCCTAAAAGCAGTTCGTTGGACAAGGGATAAGTATCAAGATCACTGAAACAGGATGTTACCAGTAGTCCGGTACATGCAAACGTCAAAATATATTTGAATAAATTTATCTTTCTCATAATGATTATCTGTTAAAATTAAAAATTAAAATTCATGCCGAGAATATACATTCTGGGACGAGGATAGATCGTGTTGTCTATACCGCCATGTATTTCGGGATCCAATCCGGAAAATTGGGTTATAGTCGCCACATTTTGTACAGTAAACGTCAAACGCAAATTACTTTTCTTGTTCCAGAGTTTCGGAAAATTGTACCCGAGCGAAATGTTGTCCAATTTAAAGAATGCTCCGTTTTCAAGGAAAAGGTCGGAAAATTCCTGCGGATTGCGAAAACCGGTTACTACATTGTTCCATCGAACATTACTTGTTATTCCTGTGGAGGAGGCGCGGATACCGTCAAGTGACGAATGTGCATCGCCCCAATTGAATACTTTGTTACCCCAGCTTCCATGTGCATTGGCACCAAATTCCCAGCGGCGGTATGAAAGTTTTGTCGTAAGACCGTAATAGTATGGAGCCAGCGCACTGCCTGCGAGGTATTTGTTTTCATCGCTTGTGCTTGCACCAATTGTGCCGTCTTTTGCAATGTATTGTCCTTCGAGCGGTCTGCCGTTGTCATCGTAAGCTTGTTTCAGCAGGAAGAATGTGTAAGGCGTTTGATCAACCATGTGTACTTGCAGATACCTGCCAGTAGAACCGCCGGCATTACCTGTCAGAACAAAGTTATTGTCCGATTCGATTATATTCAACTTGGTAATCTTGGAGGTATTCCATGTGAAATTTCCTCCGATAGACCAGTACCAGTCCTTATTATGTACGGGAACGAAATTCAGCGAGGTTTCAATGCCTTTACTTTCCATATCGCCGATGTTGGTGTCAAGTCTGTTCGTAAAGTTCGATCCGGCAGGAACATAAATAAAGTTCAACAAGTCGTATGTATTACGTGTATATAAATCCACTGAACCTGTTATCCTGTTTTTGAAAAAGCCGAAATCCAGACCTGCATTGTATGTTTCCGTTGTTTCCCAATGGACATGTACGTCTTTTCCATTAGGACGATAGGTTGTTATCCATTCATCGCCAAACAGGTAGTTTGCACCCTCTCTGGATGCGGTATAGGTGGGCATCCATTCGTAGTAGGAACCGATATTCTGCTGTCCGGTTTTACCGTAACTTAATCGGAGTTTGAGATCGGAAAGAACGGTAGAAGCACCTTTCATAAATTTTTCCTCCATGATTCTCCATGCAAAAGCGGCAGAAGGAAAATAGCCCCAGCGGTCTTCCGGAGAAAATCGCGAAGTAGCATCCGAACGCATGGTAAAAGTCAGCAGGTAACGGCTGTCATACGAATAGTTCAAACGTCCGAACAATGAAGCGAGGACAAGTTTTCCTTCATCTTCAACCGGCGGAAAACCATTGACAAACGTGTCATCCAACTTCATTCTCTTTTCGTCGTTGTGATAATAAAAAGTCTGATAACTGTAACCGGCCATTGCGTTCAGGTTGTGCTTCTTACCCAAAGTTTTGGAATATGTTCCGTAAAGATCAAGCAGTTTGTTGCTGTTGTCGTTGATATTCCTGATTTTTTGACCTGTAGCGTCTTGCCAAACTCCTGTGTAAGTACTCGGCGCTTTATCAGGTATGTCTTCTTTGTAATTTTGTCTGCGAATATCGTAGCCGAAATTTGCAGTCAGCACAAGATCCTCTAATCCGTGTATTTTGTAGTTGATCATCATGTTACCTATCGAACGGTTGGTAATTCTGTTTTTATTGATACAGTAAAGCTGGGAAAGCGGGTTGGTAGGTGCCTGACTGAAAGGATTGCCTGACTGATCCATCCACATAAAATATCCTAATCCTACGTCACCGGGATAAGTTTCGTAAACGGGCGTTGTGGGATCAAAACTCATAGCAGAGCCAATCACGCCGGTAGAAACAGGAGAGTCGTCTTCGATACTTCCTTTTACGTTGATGTCGAATTTCAGATGATCGTTAAAAAAGGAAGGTGAAAGGTTGACACTGAGGTTTGTCCTCCGGTAATTGTTTGTCCTGATAATCCCCGACTGATCAGTGAATCCGAGCGATACGCGGTACGGCAAGTATTTGGTTGCCCCTGTTACCGACAAGTTGTGATCCTGACTGAAAGCTGTCTGGAAAATTTCTTTCTGCCAATTGGTGTTTGCATTGCCCAATTGAGCCCCTGAAACTTGGGAAAGATTAGCGAACAACGCTCTGTACTCATCAGCAGTCAATACATCGTTGTATTTAACAATCTGGCTCAGGCTGAAATTGTTATTGTAGTTCAGTTTCGGAGCTTGCTTTTTACCGCTGTCGCCTTTTTTTGTAGTAATGATAATGACGCCATTTGAAGCGCGGAAACCATAAATAGCTGTTGCCGACGCATCTTTAAGCACCGTAACAGACGCAACATCGTCCGGATTGATCATGTTTATAGAGTTTCCGCTGACAGGCAGTCCGTCAATAACGATCATCGGGTCGTTGCTTGCCGAAAGCGAAGCGCCCATACGGATACGAATTGTTCCCGCATCATTGGGAGAACCGCCTCCGGGAGTTACGTTCAGACCGGCCATTTTACCAACAAGTGCATCCTGAACAGTAACCTGATTTCCTTTGTTGAAATCATCCAATTTAATGGTTGTAACAGAACCTGTTGCATCAGCTTTACGCACTTGTCCGTAACCAATAACAACGACTTCATCCAATAATTGTTGGTTTTCTTCGAGAATCACATCTATGTGTTTTTCCGAATTTACATTGATTTCCTTGGGTATAAATCCAAGAAAAGAAATGATTAATGTTCCTTTTTCCGGTACACTTAATGTGAACTTCCCATTGAGGTCAGTTACCGCACCATTCGTCGTACCTTTCACAACAACAGATGCCCCGATAACAGGCTCTCCGTACGTGTCTTTCACTAATCCGGTAATCGGAATATTGCCTCCGGTTTGAGCATTTAAAACAGCAAAATTGAATATTCCTGCTAAAAGAAATAGGAACATTCGCTTTGACTTTGAATAAAAATGTAGTTTCATGTGCATTAAATTTTAATATTTTTCGATTGCAAAGTTACCCGTTATTAAGACAGCCTGTATCGTCAAGTATATTAACAAAGTAGATATTAATCAGTATTAATATAATTTTAATAATTTGATTATCAGTTTATTATAAAACAATGTGAATGTTATAAATAAGTAGATTTAATTGTCTTGGAGAGGAGAATCACAAAATGATTTATTTACCTATTTGTTGTATGGCGGCAGAAAATTCGTCTTTCGACAAGGAGATTTTGTTCCGTATTTTCAGTTTGTAGTTATATACGGTTTGCGGAGAGTAGTGCAGGAAATTGGCAATTTTACCGCCGTCTGTAATACCGAGGCGAATGAGGGCAAATACACGAAGTTCGGGTGTCAGTATATCGCCGGTTTTGGGTATAATCTGTTCTCCTTCTATTAACAGCGAATTAAACTCGTCTATAAAATTGGGATAGATGTTTAGGAAAATCGCATCGAAATTACAAAAAAATTCTTTCAATTCATCAGCAATCAATGTTGAACTAGTCGCTTTTCTGGCTTCTGCTATCTGATTTGATACCAATTTACGGTTTATACTAATCCGGTAAGACTCTATCTTGTTGATGTAAGTGGAACACAGATTGAATACGGAGCCGATATACTCTTCCTTGACGTGGTTCGATTCGGACAGTTTTTTATTCAATTCGTCCAAATTGTTATTCATCTGCTTTAAATCTTCGTACATGTTTTTAATCGACTTCTTGGCTAATGAAAGTTTTTTTAATTGCCTACAAATGAAGAATATACTTATTACCAGCACAAGGGAAAGAGCGGATATTAATATTAGAGATTTGAACATCTTTTCTTTTTCCTGCCCCACCTTTTTATCGTATGCGGCATTGATAATCGGCAATGTTTCCGATATTTCCATAATCCGGAAACGTGCTCCACAAAAAGCGGCATCCTCCATGGAACATTTTATGTAGTTGTAAGCCCTGTTAATATCGCCTTCCTTGTATAACAGAACGGCTAATTTGCGGAGAGCAATATAGCCTTTTACTGCTTTTTTCAGATCGGCGATTGCTGATATTGCCAAATATTGTTTTTCCTGTTCGACATCGCCTTTCTTTGCATAAATATCGGACAGTCCGTATGCTAACGTGCCCAGTAAGGATTCGTCGTTTCCATACTCTTTATAGCATTGATTCATCAGGTGGAGGGCTTCGTCATATCTTCCCTGCTCAATAAGTTTTCCGTTTTTTACCAAGTTGTATCCCAATGTATTAACATCAAGTGTTTGCAGTATGGAATCTTTATATTGGCTGATTAATTGATCGTAATGATTTTTTTCTTTCTGCGACATGGAATTAGCCGACATCAACGAATATAATGAGTGATAGAGATGAAAGTAGTACGACCATTGTTTCGGATCTAATTCTTGGAGGTCAATTTTATCCGCAATATCAAGGGATTCCTTATACATTCCCATAATGCCTAATATTTCTGCGGTATTCATTTCGGCAATAAATATTAATTGTCGATTTTGTAATTCTTCGGCTATTATGCATTTTTTCTCGGCAACCGAGAGCGCCGAGTTCATGTTGTAATGCCGGTATTCTTTATATAATTTTTGATAGATATGGTATCGCTGCTCAAGATCATTTTCTACATTCAGCAACGTTTTTAGGCTGTCGATACGGTGTTCCTTTTTTTCGGCATACAACGGTTTTGCTTGTAGTGTTTTATCCAATACAAGCAAAAGCGAATCCGACCGTTTGTGTGTTGCACAGATGGTAAGCCCTTGAGAGAAGAGGAATATTAGAAATATCAACTTGTACATTTTCGTCGCCAATATATTTTAGGTACAAAGGTAGTGCTTTTTTATGTAACAACGCTCATTCAATTAGTATAAATCACAGGGAAAGAAAAGTGCAAACCCCTGCCACACACGCGCAAACCCCTGCCACTTTTCTAAAACCCCTTTTTCCGCAATCTTTGTTCATTTACTTTTGCGCCGCGTCGCTATTGGCGTAACTTAAAAATTGAAGTAATATGAACGAAAAATTGAAAGACCAGGATGTCCTGTTGGTCAAGGAAAAAGGCAGTAATGAATTACACGCCGTGAATCTGGACAAAAACGGAAAAGTCAAATCTACCAAACTTGACGGAAGCGAGAATCCCGATTTTCTGAAAATCGACAAAAACGGCAACGCGCTTGAAAACTTTTTTGAGAACTTCAAGCGGCAAATCAAAGACCCTACCCGCTTTGACTTTTACCGCGCTCCGCTGGAAAAGTTAGGAGACGTTGTAAAACGCCTGTATGAAGCATTTAAAAGTCCCGACAAGCCCGAAAACAAGGATTTTTTGGATGCACACCGCATTGAGCCTGAAAATTTTCAGAAAAAACAGGCAAAGGAACAGGGAGAAACACAATCCCAAGCGGCTGCCGATGCAAAAACTCACGCCATAAGTCCCGACCTTGTGGACTGGCAAAAGTTTGAACGCTTCGGCATTAGCCGCGAGGCGTTGGAAAAATCGGGCAATTTGGATAAACTGCTTGATTATCAGAAAACAAACCTGATGCCTGTTGCAATGAAATTCGACAGCGAAACGCTACGCTCAGACGCGCGTTTCTCACTTCGCAAACAGGAAGACGGCACGTTTGCGCCCTCTATTCATTTAATCCGCCACAAACCCGATTTGGAACGTCCCTATTTCGGTGTTGAATTTACCAAAGAAGACAGGGAAAATTTATTGAAAACAGGCAATCTCGGACGTGTCGTCGAAGCCGAATTTAAGCAAGGTGAAAAAACGCCGGTACTCATTTCGCTGGACAAGCAAACCAATGAATTGGTGGCGTTCCGCAAGGAATGGCTGAAAGTCCCCGATGCCTACAAAGGCGTTCCGTTAAGCGAAGAAACAAGGGAAAAATTGGGCAACGGCGAAAAAGTAAAGATAGAAAATATGACCACAAATGACGGCTCAAAACAATTTTCCGCCAATGTTCAGTTCAATGCCGACAAACGGTATTTTGAACTTGTTTTCGACAATGACCGGAAACAAAGTCAAAGCCTCAAACAGGGTGAAGCCCCGAAAACTTTCCGCAAAAAGCTACTGACTGAAGACCAGCAGAGCAGTGTACGCGAGGGAAAGACCGTCCATACAGGCGAATTGACAGACCGCAACGGTAAAAAGTACAGCGGCTACATAACCCTGAATAAGGAAACCGGAAAATATGATTTCATGTTTCCGAAGGATTACAGGGATGCCCTTGCCGCCGGAAAAGTCATTCCCGATGACCGCCACAAGGTGCAGGTTGCCAAAAACAATAACGGCAACACCACCGAAGCTACCAAAAATATCAAAGAGCCTTTGAACAGCGGTCAAACGCAACCCACCGAAAAGCAGACGGAAAAACAAGCTGCCAAGCAGGAGGAAAAGAAAGAAGTCAAAAAATCCAAAGGTGTAAAAATGTAATATTCACCACTAAAATCCAAGTAAAATGAAGATAGCAATCATAGCAGAGAAACCGAGCGTAGCCCGCGAAATAGCGGCTATCGTCGGCGCAAGCCACAAGGAAGATGGTTTTATGACAGGCAACGGTTACATGGTAACGTATGCTTTTGGGCATTTGATACAACTCGCCATGCCCGAAGACTACGGCTTTTCGGGATTTGTCAAAGAGAATTTACCGATTATTCCTGAAACATTTATCCTGAAACCCCGCCAAGTGCGGGACGGCAAGGAATACAAGCCCGATGCGGGCGCACTCAAACAGTTAAAGGTCATAAAACATGTTTTCGACAGTTGCGATAAAATTATTGTCGCCACCGATGCAGGGCGCGAGGGCGAGTTGATATTTCGCTACATTTACAATCATTTGAACTGCCGAAAGCCTTTTGAACGGTTGTGGATAAGCAGTTTAACGGACAAAGCCATAAAAGACGGCTTGCAAAACCTGAAAAACGGCAACGAATACGACAACTTGTATTATGCAGCCAAAGCGCGTTCAGAAGCTGACTGGCTCGTCGGAATTAATGCAAGTCAGGCGTTAAGCATAGCCGCAGGGCGCGGTGTGTATTCGTTGGGACGAGTGCAAACGCCCACGCTGGCAATGATTTGTCGGCGTTTTTTGGAAAACAAAAATTTTACGCCTGTTCCGTTTTGGCAAATCCGGGTTCAGACCGAAAAAGCAAATATTCCGTTTGCGGTTGTCAATCGTGAAAAATACGACCGTAAAGACACAGCAAACGCGATATTTCAAAAATTGCAAGGCAATTCTTTGCAAGTTCAAACGGTTGAAAAAAAAGAAGTTAATCAAGAGCCGCCTTTATTGTACGATTTAACCGCTTTGCAAAAAGAAGCAAACAGCAAACACGGTTTTTCGGCGGACAAAACGCTTTCCATTGCGCAAAAACTGTATGAGGCAAAACTGATTACCTACCCACGCACAAGCAGCCGTTATATTTCCGCAGACGTATTCGATGAAATCCCCGAACTCATTAACAGTATGAAAACGCACCCGCGTTTTGGCGGTTATGCCGCCAAAATGGACACTCAAATCCTGAATATCCGCTGTGTCGATGACAAGAAAGTAACCGACCACCACGCGCTTTTGATAACAGAAAATCAGCCCAAAGACCTTTCAGGCGAAGAACAAACGATTTATGAAATGGTTGCGGGCAGAATGTTGGAGGCGTTTTCAAAGAAATGCGTAAAAGATGCAACGACAATCGTTTGTATTTGTGCCGATACACTTTTTGAGGCAAAGGGTGCTGTTATCAAACAGGCGGGTTGGCGAGCGGTTTTTAATGAAAAAGAAGAAACGGAAGAAGACGGCGCTTTGCCCGAAGTTATGCAGGGCGAAACGCTACCAATCCTCAAATCCGAACTGTTGGAAAAGCAAACCAAGCCCAAGCCCTTACATACCGAAGCCTCGCTACTTTCGGAAATGGAAACCGCAGGAAAAACGGTTGAAAACGAGGCGGAACGCGCGGCAATGAAAGAAAGCGGTATCGGAACGCCCGCCACAAGAGCGGCAATTATCGAAACCCTGTTTTCGAGAAATTACATTGTCCGCGAAAAGAAATCGCTCGTTCCCACCGAAAAAGGATTGACGGTTTATGAAACGGTTAAGGACAAGCGGATAGCCGATGTCGCTCTCACAGGCAGTTGGGAAAATACATTAGCACAAATAGAACGAGGCGAGATGCAGCCGGAAACATTCAAGAAGACAATCGAAATCTACACAGGGCAAATCACAGCCGAATTGCTGAATACGAAAATTGAGGTTGCAGACAGCAACGCCTGTATTTGCCCGAAGTGCAAAACCGCGCCAATCCGCTTTTATCCCAAAGTAGCAAAATGCAGTGACCCAAATTGCGGATTGGTAGTTTTTCGTACCATTAGCGAAAAAGAACTGACCGACAAGCAGATTCTGGAATTGCTTACAAAAGGTAAAACTGCCGTTATCAATGGTTTCAAAAGCAAGGCAGGCAAAGTGTTTCCCGCCGCATTGAAATTTGACGAGAATTATAAGGTTACATTCGAGTTTTCCGAAAAGAAAGGAAATTTCAAGAAGAAATCGTAACTTTGTCCACTAAAAGACACGTCATAATGGTTTTGCTGTTTTGCGTGGATTTTAGTGGTAAGCGTTCGGGAGGGATACCCGGACGCTTTTTTACGTCCACAGTGCAAACCCCTGCCAGACTCACTGCAAACCCCTGCCACTTGCCTGACAATCAGCAAATCCCATTCCTTTTATTACAAACTTTGTGTTCATTCTAAATTTTTCAATGTATGAACAGAAAAGATTATC